>QKCS01000074.1 GCA_003246795.1 Alphaproteobacteria bacterium | reverse complement strand
GCCTTCGCTTGTGTCCGGATGGAATCGTTTCGCGAGCGAACGAAACGCCTGTTTGATGTCGTCTTCGCTCGCCGACCGTGCAACGCCAAGTACTGAATAGGGGTCGTACATCAGTTGATGCGCTCACACGCCGCGAACGGCGTCCGTTTCTTTGAACATAATTCTACAAGAAAGCCCCACCGTTGCGCACTGGCATACTACGTCGCAGCCGCGGTGGCAAAATGTACAATATTACCAATAAGTTAGGGAGCGGGAGGGGCTTCCTCCACAGGAACATTCACAAGCGAATCAGCGATCGCGCGCTCCGCCGGGGCCAGCTGCGCCGCCACGAACGACAGCTCATCCGGGGCCTTGGGATGCTCCTGATCCGCCGCCAAACGCAACCAGCGATAGGCCTCGATCATGTCCTGTCCGGTGCCTTCGCCCTGAGCGTACATCAGCCCGACGCGCAGCTGCGCCTCGGGGTTTCCGCGCGCGGCAACGTTTCGCCAGGTCGCGAAGGCGAGCTTCTTGTTGCCGGCCGCGTAAGCGGCGAACCCGGCGTTCATTTGCACCAGATCGTTCGGCGGCATGCGCTCGTTGATCGCGGCGGGCACCGGCTCGCCCGGCGACATGTGCTTCACGTCTGTCGGTGCTGAAGGCGAGAGCGCCGTCGTGTTCGTGCCTTTGAAGGCGCCGGAGACGGTGCCGCCGCCGCGCCACGGATCGTCAAGATTGGCGGGCTCTTGCGCGGCGGGATCGGCGTCGGCGACGGGAACGCCCATGGTCTTGAGCTTCGCTTGCGCCGGCACGTAGCCGTTGCGCGCCGCACGCTCAAGAAGCGCGCGCGAGCGCTCGGGGCTTCGTTCGACGCCGATGCCTTGTTCGTACATCTCCGACAGTTTCATCTGCGCGATCGAAAGCCCGGCCGTCGCCGCGTTCGCATACCAAGCCGCCGCCGCTTGCGGATTCCTCTCGACGCCTTCGCCGTCGAGGTACATTTCCGCGACGTTCGCCATCGCGGTCACGAGACCTTTTTCGGCCGCTTCGAGATAGAATCGAAACGCCCGCTTCGAGTCTTTCTCAACGCCCTTTCCCTGCCGCAGCAGATGCGCGGTATTGCGCATCGCGGCGAGATCGTTCTCGCGCGCGAGCTGCTCCCAGATGACATAGGCGGTGACATAGTCGCCGGCGTCGTAAGCGGCGACGCCATGTTCGAATCGCTCGGCCTTGTCCCGCACGACGCCCGTGGCGCACGCACTAACCAGAATGGCGAGGGCAAAGGCGAACGCGAAACGCAATTTACCGATCATCTGGACTCTGCAAGCGGCTCTCACTCTCAAGCCGAAACCCAAAAAGACCATGGGCGCGGCCGGGACGTTGCTTCTATATACTGAAGTTTGAGGCAACAGCGCAGCGCCAAACAGGCATGACCGACACCAAGCAGATCGAAGACGCACCGTCCGAGATTGCCGCCGCCGGCGACCCGTTCGCGCTCTTTGCCGAGTGGTTCAAACTGGCCGGATCGAAGGAATCGAACGATCCGAACGCGATGGCGCTTGCCACCGTGGACGCCGACGGCCTGCCGAACGTTCGCATGGTGCTCTTGAAGGGTTACGACGCCTCGGGATTCGTTTTCTACACGAACTTTGAAAGCGCAAAGGGCAGGGAACTCCTAAGCGCCCGCAAAGCCGCGCTGTGCTTCCATTGGAAAAGCGTCCGCCGGCAAATCCGCATCCGTGGCGAGATATCCGTTGTCAGCGACGCGGAGGCCGACGCCTATTTCGCGAGCCGCCCGAAGGACAGTCAGATCGGCGCCTGGGCCTCGCGCCAGTCGCGCGCGTTGAACGGCCGCTACGAGCTCGAGAAAGAGGTCGCCCGCTTCGCCGCGAAATACGGGCTGACGAAGGTGCCGCGCCCGCCGCACTGGTCGGGGTTCCGTCTGGCGCCCCTTGAGATCGAGTTCTGGCGCGACCGCCCGTTCCGCCTGCACGACCGCCTCGTCTATCGCCGCGCCGCGACGTCCGCGCTGTGGCGCACCGAGCGCTTGTTCCCATGAGCGGTGCGCGCGCAGTAGGGGGACGCGGCACAAAGGTCAGCGGCGCGGAAGCCGACCGGCTGAAGCGCTGGGCGACTTACGCGGCCGTCGCCGTCGCGGCGACGCTGATTGCGATCAAGGTCTGGGCGTGGGTCATGACGCACTCCGTCGCGATGCTGGCGACGCTCGTCGATTCCACGCTCGATCTGGTCGCGTCCGGCCTGAACCTCCTCGCCGTGCACCACGCGCTCACGCCGGCTGACGAAGAACATCGCTTCGGGCACGGCAAGGCCGAGGCGATCGCGGGTCTGGGCCAGGCCGCCGTCATTGCTGGGTCGGCCGCATTCCTGATCTTCCAGTCGCTCGAACGGTTGATCGAACCGCAGCCGATCCACGAAACGACGCTGGGCTTGCTCGTCATTGCCGTTTCCGTCGCGCTGACCTTCGCCCTTGTTCTGTTTCAGCGCTACGTCATCTCGCGCACCCGCTCGCTCGCCATCGGCGCCGATCACCTTCACTACGCCACCGACATCGCGACCAACCTGGGCGTTGTCGCTGCGTTGGTGCTGGCGGGTTTGTGGGGTTGGATCCTGGCCGACGCTTTGATCGGGCTTGCCATCGGCGCGGCGATCGCGTGGGGCGCGTTCAAGATCCTGCGCGGTTCCTACGACGAACTCATGGACCACGAGTTCGACGAGGCCGAACGCGCGCGCATCAAGGAGATCGTCGGTCGGCACGCCGGCGTGGTCAGCCTGCACGATTTGCGCACGCGCCGCGCCGGCCACCGCTCGTTCGTGCAGCTTCACCTGGAGCTGCCACCACAGATGGAACTGATGGTGGCCCACCGCATCAGCGACGAGGTCGAAGAGGAGATCAAGAAGGCTTTCCCCGACGCCGACGTGCTGATCCATCAAGATCCCGCCGGCATCGAGTTGCTGAACGCCCTCGACAAGAAGTAATAAGCCACCGCATGGACCAGGCGGTGATCGTACAGTGGCTGCGCGCGGGCGGACCTTGGGGGCGCGAGCCGGAAGTCGCGGAAACCCATGCGGCGCTCGTCTTTCTCGTCGGCGAGAGCGCTTACAAGCTCAAAAAAGCGGTCGACCTCGGCTATCTCGACTTCTCGACGCTGGAAAAGCGCCGTCACGCGCTCGAACGCGAGTTGAAGCTGAACCGCCGCACCGCGCATGAGATGTACCGCCGTGTTCTGCCGATCACCCAGGACGACGGCAAGCTGGCGATCGATGGCCGCGGCGCGCCGGTCGACTACGTCCTCGAAATGAAGCGTTTCGCCAAGGGCGCGCTGCTCAGCGAACTTGCCGATCAAGGCAAGCTCGATGTCGGCCTGATCGAAAAGCTCGCCCATCACATCGCGGCCTTCCACGCCGACGCCGAGTCGATCTACGTGCGCTGGCCCGCCTCGCTGCAGCGTATCGCCGACGAGAACATCGCCGACTTGCATACGCAGAGCGCGTTCGATCCCGCCGCAATCGAAGGGCAGAGCAAGGCGCGCGACCGCGCGCTCGCCTTCGCGAAAGAGGCGGTCGCCCGCCAGTCGCGGGCGGTGCGCCACTGCCACGGCGACCTGCACCTGCGCAACGCTTTTGTCGATCACGGTCGCCCGATCCTGTTCGATTGCATCGAGTTCGACGACTTTTACGCAGAGATTCCGCCGCTCTACGATCTCGCTTTCTTGCTCATGGACCTGCTGGCCCGCGGTCTCAACGGCCATGCCAACCGCGCGCTCAACGCCTGGGTCATCGATCAGGTGCCGCAGCGCTGGCGCGCGCTGCTGGAAGACCTGGCGGCGCTGCCCGCGTATTTGACCTTGCGCGCCGAGATTCGCGCCAAGACCGAGGCGTTGAAGCCCGACGGCGCCGAAAGCGCGCGCAAATACCTCGCGCTCGCGACGGAATTGGCCCAACTGAAGCAGCCGTGCCTGATCGCGATTGGCGGCCTGTCGGGCACGGGCAAGTCGACGCTGGCGCGCGCGCTGGCGCCGGGCGTCGGCCGCGCGCCGGGCGCCATTCATCTGCGCACGGACGAAATTCGCAAACGCCTCGCCGCTATCAGCCTCGACACGCGCTTGCCCGCCGCGGCGTACACGGCCGAACGAAGCCACCAAGTCTACGTCGCCATGGACGAGGCGGCGCGCGCCGCGCTGCACGCAGGCCAGGCTGTCGTCGCCGACGCCGTGTTCGCGCGCGCGGACGAACGCGCCGCCATCGAAGCGATCGCCGAGGCGGTCCAAGTGCCGTTCGTCGGCCTGTGGCTCGATGCGCCGGTGCCGACGCTGGAAGCACGCCTCGACCGCCGCACGGGCGACGCCTCGGACGCCGACGCCGCCATCCTTCACAAACAGCTCGAATACAATCTGGGCGAAATCGCGTGGCACAAACTTGACGCCAGTGCCGGCGCGCGCGGTGTGGCCGACGCCGCGCGCAAACTGGTCGCGGGCTAACTCAAGGGTTTGCAGGTGCCACGTCCGGTTCCTTGCCCGGATAGACGACCGGTCCCTCGACATCCACGGCCGTCTCCTTGAACTGGAGCCAGCGCGCAATCAGCGGAAGATAGCCTTCCGAAAAGCGAGTGTAGACGCGCGCGCCGCCTTGCTCTTCAAACTCGAGGATGCCGTGATCCGCGTTGGGAAAGACGACGATGTCGAGATTGGGCCGCGTCGCCTGAATCTCGCGCAGGATACGCAGCGTGTTTTCGCTCGGCGCCGAACTGTCGCGCCCGGCCAGCACCCAAAGATGCGGGCCTTCATAGGCCTGGAGCGCGGGAACGGGATCGTAGTTCCATGACGTGCCCACGTCGAACCAAGGTCCGACGATGCGCAGAACCCAATTCGGCGCGCTCAGGAAGTCGCCGGTGTACTCGCCCTTGATCGCGGCGAACCACGGTTCGTTCTTGTACTTCTCGCGTACCGCGTCGAGCTCGTCGAACCCATCCGTGAAGTGCGACGCCATCACGCGTCCGCTGGCGTCGGTGATCTCGCGCGCCTTCGCAATGACGTCCTCGCCGAAGCCGGCCGTGCGCAGGTCGTCGAACACCTCCTCGCGATCTTCGGCCAAGGGTCCTTCCGCCATGCCGTACGAGATCTGAACGAAGTCGGCCTTCGCCTTCGTCGCGGCCAGCGGTTCGATCCATCCGGCCTGGCTTCCGCCCTGGAACCCGACCTCGCTTGCGAGCGGCCCGGCGATCTCGCGCGCCTTCGTCAGCGCCGCCGCCGCGTCGTCGGCCAGCCAATGGAAGTTCTGCGTGTACGTGCCTTCCGAACTGCCGGTGCCACGCTTGTCGTAAACGAACACGCCGACACCGTTCGCCGGCAACAGATACTGCAGACGGTTGAACAGCACGGCCGAACTCTTCTCCGAACCGTGCACCATTACGGCGACGGGCGAGGAGCCCTCGACGCGCGGCATGACCAGGCGCCCGAAGAGCTTCAACCCATCGCTCTCGAATGTCGTTTCTGTGATGTCGAACGTTCGCCGCCGCGCCGTCCGAATGACTGGCCCGTGACTTTGGATCGTCATCGCGCCGTCGTCGCACGTCCCAAAGTCGACTTGGCTGCCAGGCCAAACTTCGTCCGTCCACCCGATCGACGACGAAAACGTCGTTGGAACGCCAAGCGAGTCGCGTGCGATCGGCTTCAGGTGCGCCGTGGCGCCGTTCATGAACACGATGCGCAGCGTATCCGACCCGCTCGACGGCGTCACGGCGGCGATCCTTCCGTCGTCGACATCATAGGCGCCGTAGTGGCACGCCAACCGCGGATCGGGTGACGGCTCATAGGTGAGATAGAGATAGGCGCCGAGCGCAACGAGCCCCAGCAGGATCGGAACGACAAGCAGCCGGCGAATCCACATGCGCGCCCCCAAGAATCGTAGCGGCGACAGCATAGGTGGCGCGCTGCCGGTGGTCACCCGCACTCCCGCGGGAGGCGATCAACCGCGCAGTTTCTCCCGCGCGACCCAGGCCTCCGTCTTGTCGAGCGCGCGGGTGAGGCGGTCGAACATCTCGTCGATCTCGGCTTCGGTGATGACAAGCGGCGGACAGAACGCGAGCCGATCGTTCAGCATCGCCCGCGTGAAGAGGCCCTCTTCTTGCGCGAAGTTGGCGCACGCCATGCCGACCGCCTTGTCCGCCGGGAAGTTCGTGCGCGCCGCCTTGTCGGCGACGAGTTCGACGCCGCCCAAGAGCCCGACGCCGACCGCCTCGCCGACAAGCGGATGCTCGCGCAGCTTCGTCAGCCGCTTGGCAAACGCGGGCGCTCGCTGACGAACCTGCGCCACGATGTTGCGTTCCTCGTAGATATTCAGCGTCTCGACGGCCACGGCCGCCGCCACCGGATGCGCGCTGTACGTGAAGCCGTGCCCGAACGTGCCGATGGCGCGGCTCTGATCCAGCATCGCCTGGTACATGTCTTCGTGCATCAGCATGGCCGAAATCGGCATGTACGCCGACGACAGTGCCTTGGCGCACGACAGCGTGTGCGGCCGCATGTTGTAGGTCTGCGCGCCCCAATAGTTGCCCGTCCGTCCGAACCCGCAGATCACCTCGTCGTCGATGAAGAGGATGTCGTGCTTCGCAAGTATCGGCTGGATGCGATCGAAGTAAGTCGGTGGCGGAAGGATCACGCCCCCGGCGCCCATCACGGGTTCGGCGATGAAGGCCGCGATCGTGTCCGGCCCTTCGCGCTCAATCAACGCTTCGAGATTGGCGGCAAGCCGCGCGACGAAGTCGTCGTCGCTCTCGCCCGGTTCGGCGTTGTGATAGGCGTGGGGACAGTCGGCGTGCACAATGCCGCCGACCGGCAAGTCGAAGCCTTTATGGTTGTTCGGCAATCCCGTAAGGCTCGCGCTGACCAGCGTGACACCGTGATAAGCTTTAGTGCGGCTGATGATCTTCTTCTTTTGCGGTTTACCCTTCGCGTTCCAGTAATACCAGGCAAGCTTCACCTGCGTGTCGTTTGCCTCCGATCCCGAGTTGGCGAAGAACACCTTCGACGCTGTGAATGGAGCGACTTCCTTCAACTTCTCCGCCAGCGCGATCCCCGGCTCGTGACTGCGCCCCGCAAAGATGTGCGAGTACGGCAGTTCCTTCATCTGCCGATACGCCGCCTCTACCAAACGTTCCTCGTTGTAGCCGAGGCTCACGCACCACAACCCCGCCATCGCATCGATGTAGTCGCGTCCGCGGCTGTCATAGACATAGATGCCTTTGCCGCGCTCCAGGATGACCGGCCCCACTTCGCGATGACGCGCAAGATTGGTGTAGGGATGGATGAGCGCTTCGACGTCGCGCGTTTGCGTATTGGTCAGCGGCATGACGGGGTCCGGATGTGATGACGGCTTACCTCGGCCCATTAAGCCTGCGCGGTCAAGGCGCAAGCCCGAACGGCCGACATCCAAAAAGACATGCAGCTTCGTATTGTCCGCTACGTTCTGCGACCGTAGGATTGCTGGAAAGGACGGCGGGCGACCGCCGGGCGACGCAATTAGGAGGATTTGATGCTCGGCTCCATGCAGGATTGGCCCCTGGTGGTCCCTTCGATCTTGGACCATGCCGCGCGCTTTCACGGCGAACGCGAGATGGTCACCCGCTCGGTCGAAGGCCCGGTCGTTCGCACGAACTACGCGCAGGTTCATTCGCGCGCCCGCAAGGTCGCCAAGGCCTTGACGCGCCACGGCATCAAGCTCGGCGACCGTATCGGCACGCTCGCCTGGAACACCGCCCGCCACATGGAGGCGTGGTACGGCATCATGGGCATCGGCGCGGTCTGCCACACCATCAACCCGCGCCTGTTTCCTGAGCAGATCGTCTACATCATCAACCACGCCGAAGATCGGATGATGTTCGTCGACCTGACGTTCGTGCCGATCTTGGAGAAGATCGCCAAGCAGATCGACGTCGTCGAAACCTTCGTCGTCCTGACCGACAAGGCGCATCTTCCGCAAACGAGCTTGCGCAACGTCGTCGCGTTCGAGGATTTCGTGGGCGACGTCGACGACGACTTCAAATGGGTGAAGTTCGACGAAAACACGGCGGCCGGCCTTTGCTACACCTCGGGCACGACCGGCAACCCGAAAGGCGTGCTCTATTCCCACCGTTCGAACGTGCTCCACGCGATGGCGGTCAATACGTCGGATTGCATCGGCGCGCGCTCCGTCGACACGCTGATGCCCGTCGTTCCGATGTTCCACGCCAACGCCTGGGCGACGACCTTCGCCTGCCCGATGACCGGCTCGAAGATGGTGATGCCTGGCGCGAAGCTCGACGGACCGTCGGTCTACGAACTCCTTGACACCGAGAAGGTGACGATCACGGCCGCCGTGCCGACGGTGTGGCAGATGCTGCTTTCCCACATGGAGGCGAACGACCTCAAGCTGCCGCACTTGCGCAAGGTGATGATCGGCGGCTCGGCCTGTCCGCCGTCGATGATCGAAACCTTCGAGAAGAAATACGACGTTGAGGTGATGCACGCCTGGGGCATGACGGAAATGTCGCCCGTTGGCACCATCGGCTCCTACAAGGCGGACATGGAAAACCTGCCGTGGCCCGAGCAGCTGAAGATCAAGTCGAAACAGGGCCGCGCGATGTTCTCGGTCGAGATGAAGATCACGGACGATGACGGCAAGGATCTGCCGCACGACGGCAAGATCTTCGGTCACTTGATCGTGCGCGGGCCCGGTGTCGCACGCGCCTATTTCAAGGGCGAGGGCGGGCGATACGGCACGGATTCGATCCTCGACAAGGACGGCTGGTTCGACACCGGCGACATCGCGACCCTCGACGAACTCGGTTTCATGCAGATCACCGACCGCGCCAAGGACGTGATCAAGTCGGGCGGCGAGTGGATCTCATCGATCGACGTCGAAAACATCGCCGTCGGCTGCCCCGGCGTCGCGCAAGCGGCCGTCATCGGCGTGGCCCACCCGAAGTGGGACGAACGCCCGTTGCTTATCATCGTGCGCAAGCCGGACGCCAAGGTCACGAAGGCCGACGTGCTGAAGTACCTTGAAGGCAAAATCGCCAAGTGGTGGATGCCCGACGACGTCCAGTTCGTGAACGAAATCCCGCTGACCGCGACCGGAAAGATTCAAAAAGTTGCCTTGCGTCAGCAGTTCAAGGACTACAAACTTCCCGCCGCCTGAAAAAGGCAGGGGGAAACGACGATGAACGGATTGTTCGGGCGCCTGGCGCTCTTCGTGGCGGTCGTGGCGGCGGCGTTGGTCGCTGCCGCGGGACCCGCCTATCGTTACGAGCTTGTGGAGCTTCCGCAGGCGTTCAAGTTCATGGAATGGGGCGTGTACATGGCGGCTGCGGCCGGCGTGTTCGCGCTGCTTTGGGTCGTCTTCGCGCTTGTTCGCCGCTCGGCCGGCGGTTTCGTCGCTTTCCTGATGGCGCTCGTCATCGCCGGAGCCGCCGCCTATATGCCGATCACCATGCGCATGAAAGCGCAGAGCTTGCCCTTTATCCACGACATCACGACCGACACCGCGGACCCACCCGCCTTTGTCGCGATAGCGCCATTGCGTGCCGGCGCGCCGAACGGCGTCGACTACGCGACCGATCCGGCCGAGCAGGAAAAAGGCTACGCTGACATTCAACCGCTTGTCACCGATGTGCCGCCCGCCGACATGTTCGCGCGTGCGGAAGCGACCGCACGCGCCATGGGTTGGGAGATCGTGGCCGCGGAAGAAGCCGAAGGCCGCATCGAGGCGACGGACACGACCGCCTGGTGGGGCTTCAAGGATGACGTCGTTATCCGTATCGCGCCCGAAGGCGAAGGTTCGCGCCTCGACATCCGTTCGATGTCGCGCGTCGGCAAATCCGACATCGGCAAGAACGCGGAGCGCATTCGTGCGTTCCTCGCCGCCGTGAAGGAAGCGAAATAGACCATTGACCGCGACGAAAGCCGCCGACTTGAACGTCGAACTGCCGAAACTGCCGACGGACCGCACCTACGATCCGGCGTACGGCAAACCCGTGCAGGTCTCGCCGCTCATCCGCCGCGTGCTCGCGCGCAACCCAAACGCGTTCACCTTCCACGGTACCGGCACCTACATCGTCGGCCGCGGTAGGGTCGCGGTCATCGATCCCGGCCCGCTGATCGACGAACACGTCGAGGCGCTGAAAGCGGCGCTCAAGAGCGAAACCGTTACGCATATCCTGATCACCCACACGCACAGCGACCACTCGCCGGCCGCGGCGCCCTTGAAGGCCGCGACCGGCGCCAAAACCTATGGCTTCGGCCCGCACGGCGCGGGCAAGCGCGAGGAGGGTGTCGCGGTGGAGGAGGGTGGCGACATGGCGTTTCGCCCCGACGTCGTTGTGCGCGACGGCGACGTGATCGAGGGAGACGGCTGGACGTTCGACTGCGTCTACACGCCTGGTCACACGTCGAACCACATGTGCTTCGCCCTACGAGAAGAGAAGGCACTCTTCCCCGGCGACCACGTCATGGGCTGGTCGACGACGGTGATCGGCCCGCCCGACGGCGATATGAGGCAGTACCTGGAAAGCCTCGTGAAGCTCACCCATCGCGACGATGCGATCTACTATCCGACGCACGGAAACCCGATCAAGAACCCGCAGCGCTTCGTCGCCAAGCTGATCGAGCATCGTCATGCGCGGGAACGCCAGATCGAAGCGTGCCTCAAGGACGGCATCGCCCGCATCCCCGACATGGTCGCGGTGATCTATTCGGAAATCGACAAGAAGTTGCATCCCGCCGCCGCCATGTCGGTGCTCGCGCATTTGCAGCACATGGTCGCGACCGGCCGCGCCAAGACCGACGGCGCCCCTACGTCAAAGAGCGTCTATCGGCTTTCCTGATCGGACGCTGTTGACAGCGGCGGCGCGCGCTGTGCGAGATGCCGCCCAATTCGTCAAAACGAACCTTCAGGAGGATAGCCATGAAATTCTACAACTCGATCGGTCCAAACCCGCGCGTCGTGCGCATGTTCATGGCGGAGAAGGGGCTGAAGGTCCCGCTGGTCGAAGTCGACCTGATGAAGGCCGAGAACCGGCAAGAGCCCTATATGAAAAAGAACATGGCGGGTCAGATGCCGTGCCTCGAACTCGACGACGGCTCGACAGTCAGCGAGATCGTCGCGATCTGCGAATACCTGGAAGACACGAATCCGAAACCCGCGCTCATCGGCGCGAATCCGAAGGAGAAGGCGGAGACGCGCATGTGGACGCGGCGCATCGACCTCAACATCGTCGAGCCGATAGCGAACGGCTTCCGCTACAGCCAGGGTCTGCCGCTCTTCAAGGACCGCATTCCGACCGCGCCGGAGGCCGCCGACGGCCTGAAGCGCATCGCGCAAGATCGCATTGTGTGGCTGGACAAGATGATCTCCGGCCACAAATGGGTTTGCGGCGACAGGTTCACCTACGCCGACATCCATCTCTTCGCCTTCCTCGATTTCGGCATGCAGGTCGGTCAACCCTTGAACACCGAAGCGAAGACCGTTGCCGCGATCTACGAACGCGTGAAGGATCGCCCCAGCGCGAAGGCGTAACACCACGACCTGGCAAGGTCGCCGGTCACGCCGACGTGATTGGCGGCCGCCTCGCACCTTTGCTCGCATGCGCGCAGGAACCGAGGAGGGATCGAATGCGCGCGCGTCTGAGTCTCTTCGTCTGGCTGTTGCTCGCCGCGAGTCTAAGCCTCCCGGCGCAAGCCGAAGGCCTGTTCGCTCTCGAATGGAAGGAACTGGCGCGCGGCGTTTGGGTCGGCCAGCGGCCCGACCCGATGCGTTATCCGGTCGTCTGCAACACTGTGATCGTCGAAGGCCGCGACGGCATCCTGGTCTTCGATGCCGGCGGCTTTCCGGCGCAAGGCGAACAGGTGTTCGCAAAGGTCAAGGCGCTGACGCCGAAGCCCGTCACCCACATCGTCATCAGCCACTGGCACGGTGATCACAACCGGGGCATTCAGCCTCTGCTCGATGCCTTCCCGGGCGCGAAGGTGGTTAGCCACACTTTTACGCGCGACGCGATGCTGGGCGCGCCAATGCAAAGCATCTTCAAGGCCGAGCGCGACGGCGGCGCGCTCAAAACCGCGGAGAGCGTGAAGAAGGCGCTTGCCGACGACAAGGCGATCGACGGCTCGTCGATCAGCGCGGCCGAGCGGGCGTATTGGGAGCGCTTCATCGCCGACGCGGAGCTTCATCAGGCCGAGATCATGCGCATGACGATCGTCGCGCCGACCATAACGTTCGACCGCGAACTCGACATCGACCTCGGCGGCCGGACGGTTCAATTGCGCCACTTCGGATGGGGAAACACCAAGGGCGACGTCGTCATGACCTTGGGCGCGGAACGCATCGTCGCCGCCGGCGACACGGTCGTCGCGCCCGTCCCTTACGGCTTCGGCAGCTATCCCGAAAGCTGGGCCAGCGTGCTCAAGCGGATCAAGGATACGCGCTACGTGACGTTGATCCCGGGTCATGGTCCGCTCCTAACAGACACGAGCTACGTCGATCTCCTGATCGAAACGCTGCAAAGCGTCGCGGCCCAAGTCGGCGCGCTCGCAGCTGAGGGCAAGTCGCTCGACGCCGTCCGCGAGGCTGTCGACTTCTCGAAGGTCGAGCCGCGCTTCACGCACGGCGATCCGATCCTGACCCGCTTCTTCAGCCTCTTCTTCAAGCAGCCGATCGTTCAGGCCGCCTACAACGTCGCGAAAGGCATCGAGAACGAGAAGCTGACGGAAGACGCGGGAGCGGCAAAGTAGATCAGCTGCGAGGCTGGGCGGGCGGCAGCACACCAAGCGCCTTTTGCATCTTCTTCGAAAGACCGAAGGCGACGATCCGGTGGGATTCCTTGAGATAGGCCCGCAAGTCGCCGTCACGAAGGCCGGGCTTTGCGTAGTGCTGAATCCACTTCATGCCGCGCGACGCGAGATACGGCGCGGGTCGCAGGCCCGGGCGGGCGCGCAGAACCTCGAAGGCGACATCGGAGACTTTGAACGTGACGCCCGGCTCGGTTCCACGGTTCCATCCCGCGATGGCGAAGACCTTGCCGCCGACCTTCCAAACGTGCGAGCCGCCCCATTGCACGACGTGACTCGTGCCCGGCAGTGCACCGCAGAACGCGTTGAACTGCTCTTCGGTCATGGCTCTTCGCGCACCGGCGTCAAATCCGCCGCCCGGCTTTCTCCCAATACGGGTCGCGCAGCTTGCGTTTGAAGATCTTGCCGGAGTCCTCGCGCGGCAACTCGGCGCGGAACTCGACGACCTTCGGCACTTTGTAGCGCGCCAGGTGATCGCGCAGAAACGACTTCACGTCGGTCTCGCTCACCTTGGCCTCGGGCTGCGGCTGCACGATCGCGCACAGCGACTCGCCGAACTCGGTGTCCGGAATACCGAAGACCGCACAGTCGGCAACGCCGGGCATCTTCAAGATCTCCGCCTCGATCTCGGCCGGATAGATGTTCACGCCGCCGGAGATCACCATGTGATTGCGACGGTCGCACAGGAATAGGAATCCGTCCTTGTCGACATAGCCGATGTCGCCGACCGAGATCAGCCCGTTGCGTTCGGCCTTGGCGCGTTTCGCGTCGTCGCCGTGATAGGTGAAGTCCCCGCCCGTTGTGAGTCGCACGTAAACGTCGCCGGGTTGGCCCGCAGGCGCTTCTTTGCCCGAGTCGTCCATGATGACGAGCTTCACGTCCGGCTGTGCCTGGCCGACCGTACCCGGATGCTTCAGCCACTCGTCGGCCGTGCAGAACACGACCGCACCGGTCTCCGTCGCGCCGTAGTACTCGTTGATGACGGGGCCCCACCATTCGATCATCCGCTGCTTCACGTCGGCGGGGCAGGGCGCGGCCGCATGGACGACGAACTTCAACGATGAGAGGTCGTACTTTCGTCGGACCTCTTCCGGCAGTTTCAGCAGCCGCACGAACATCGTCGGCACCATGTGCAGGTGCGTCACGCGATGTTTCTCGATCAGCTGGAGCAATTCCTCCGGATCGAAGCGCGGCTGCAGGATGATGTCTGCGCCCACCCGCACCGAGAAACCGCCGTAGGCGTTGGGCGCCGAGTGATACATCGGGCCCGTCAGGACCGTGACAATGCGTTCGTTGTTCTGGCCGACCAGCACGCCGTCGAACCCGAACGCCCGCGCGATGAGTTTGGTCAACGCCAGCGCCTGCGCCTCCGTCGGCGGGAACCGGCGTACGCCCTTGGGCCGCCCCGTGGTGCCCGACGTATAGATGATCGCGCCGGGGGGCTCGATCGCCTCCGGCGCGCGGCGCGGGAAGCTCTCGATCCAGGCGTCCCACACCTTGACCCCCGGCCGCATCGCACAGTCGGCCGGCGCCAAGTGATAGGCGGCGGCAATCTCGGGCGGCGTGTCGACGGCCAGAATCGGCACGCCCGACGGGGTCGCCTTGAGTGCGATGGGCAAGAGGTCCGTGTGAACGACCACGGCCTTCGCGCCCGAATCCTTGATAATGTAGCCGGCCTCTTCCGCCGTGAAATGCCAGTTCACCGGAACCGAATAGGCGCCGACCATTCCCGCGCCGATGCCCGCTTCGAAGAAAGCGAAGTCGTTGCGCAGGAACAACGCGATGCCGTCGCCAGGCCCGACGCCGATCGCGGCGAACGCGGACGCCGCGCGTTCCGCGCGCTCTTGCAGTGTCGCAAGAGACAATGCGCGCGTGCCGCTGATCAATCGCCCTGGCATTTGTGAGCCCACCGTCTGCGAATGTATTGCGACGCACGCGTGCTGACAAGCGCTGCGCGCGTTCGTTTCGAACGTCGCCGCGCCGTCCGTTAACTGCTCGTAAACCGCGTGCATGGCAACGGGGTACATGTACCGCGTGAGGCTCTCGTTCGCGCGCGCCGCACGTTGGAGTGCGGCCGCTCTCTGCATTGCGGCGATCGGAACCGCCGCGACGCATGCCGAACAGCCTGAATCATCCGACGAACCCGACGCGATGGCGTCGGCTGCGACGGACAACGCCGTCTTCGCATACGAGCCGATGCTGAAGCTCGAACGTGCAGACGAGCAGACCGAAGCCGCCGTCAGATCGGCGTCGCTTCTCTTCATCTATGTTGAAGAACCGCCCGACTCCGTGGGGGTCCTTTTCTCCCGCGCGCGCGAGGATAGGGTGCGTGTCGCTCGAGCCCTGAACGCGCTCGGCTATTTCGCGCCGCGGGTCGAAATCAACATCGCCGGCGGCTCGATCGATGACCTCGCACAGGAGGATGCGCTCGCGGCCACGCCGCCCAGCGGCAAGATTCCGGTGGAGGTGCAGGTCAAGCCGGGGCGGCTCTTCACCTTCG
>QKCS01000076.1 GCA_003246795.1 Alphaproteobacteria bacterium | reverse complement strand
GATTAACCATGCCCCTGTAGCCCTCATGGACATTGCGAATTCGCGGCGATCCAGGCGCGAAGCGCTCCGTCTGATGAGGATCATCGCCATGAGATTTGCCAGAATTGCCGGTGGCGCGCTGGCCGCGGTTGCGATCACCGTCCTTCCGATCGATGCGCTTGCCGATCACGACAGCCCGTGGATGGTGCGGGCGCGTGCGATCGGCGTGCTGCCGCAGGAAGACGCCGAAGTGATGCCGATCGGGGGCAACGTCGAAATCGACGACTCGCTCGTTCCGGAACTCGACGTCACTTATTTCTTCGACGAGAACTGGGCGGCGGAGCTGGTCCTGGCCGTTACACCGCACGAAGCCAAGCACAAGCCGACGAACCTCGACCTCGGCGACGTGTGGCTGCTGCCTCCGACGCTGACCCTGCAGTACCACTTCGCGCCCGACGACGACACGATCCGTCCCTATTTGGGCGCGGGCGTAAACTACACGGTCTTCTTCAACGTCGATGACGGGCCGCTGACCGTCAACTACTCGAACGAATTCGGGTTTGCGTTGCAGGCGGGCTTCGACATTCCGCTTGAGAACGGCTGGTCGATCAACGCGGATGTGAAAAAGATCTTCCTCAGCACCGACGTTTCGGTTGTCGGCGTCGCGCGGGCGGAGGTCGAGATCAATCCGTGGATCGTGGGCCTCGGCGTCGGCTACCGCTATTGATGCCGCGCGGGCGGCGGGCTTGAACGCACTCGTCACGCCGCCCCCGCCAATTGCTTGAGTTCCCAGGCGACGTTCGCACGCGCCTGGGCGCCGTACTCGCCTTCGAAGATTCCGGTGCGAAAGATGCGGGGTGACGCGGCGACCCGCTCCAGGAAGGCGCCGCGGCCGCGTTTCCATTGGTCGTCGTTCAAGTGCGCATACTCGGCGCGCACGTCGCGGACATAGTCGCGATAGTCGCTCTCCGGCGCGCCCAGGATCACGAAGTCCGCATCCAGAAAGACGTCGTCGTCGTAGTCGCGGCCGCCGCCCATGTGATCCTTGGTCGCGAGGATCAGCTGAACCACGTGCGAGCGCAGTTCGCCCGGCGCGCCAAGCGCGTCGAGCTCCTTCATCGCGCGTTCGGCGCTTTTCGCCTCGTTGTCGGCGCGGCGCGGGTCGTAGACGACATCGTGGTACCAGGTCGCGAAGGCGAGGCGGGCCGGATCGTCAATCTCTTCGCCGTGTTTCTCGAGGCAGTCGAAGAGCGTCACCAAGTGGGTGAGCGTGTGATAGCGACGGTGCGGCTCGGAATACGACGCGCACAGATCGTCGAACGTGCGGCCGACCAGATCGGCGGAAAAATTGCCCAGCATCTGCACGTGCGTGCGCCAGCGGGCTTTGAGCCCGTCGATCGTCGCGCGCGGGTCCGTCAACGGTTTTCCTCCATTGCCTTGGCGAAACGGTCGAAGAGGTACTGACTATCGTGCGGGCCGGGGGAGGCTTCGGGGTGGTACTGCACCGAGAAGACCGGGCGGTCTTCAAGTTCCAGGCCGCAATTCGTGCCGTCGAAGAGGGAGACGTGCGTTACCTTCACGCCCTTCGGCAAGTTCGCGGTGTCGACGGTGAAGCCATGGTTCATCGAGACGATCTCGATCTTGCCGGTTGCAAGGTCCTTCACCGGGTGGTTCGCGCCGTGGTGACCCTGGCGCATTTTCTTCGTCGTGGCGCCCAGCGCCAGGGCGAGCATCTGGTGGCCTAGGCAGATGCCGAAGACGGGCTTGCCTGAATCGACCAGCTTCTTGATGACGGGGCCGGCATAGACGCCGGTCGCGGCCGGATCGCCGGGGCCGTTCGAAAGAACGACGCCGTCGGGGTTCAGTTGCTCGATCGCGTCATACGTCGTGTCCGCGGGGACGACGGTGACGCGCGCACCGATCGAGGCGAGCGAGCGCAGGATGTTGCGCTTCACGCCGTAGTCGATGACGACGACATTGAAGCGCGGTTCCTTCAGCGGCTCGTAGCCCTTGTTCCACTGCCAGCGCGTTTCGTCGAGGGTCCATTGTTGGCGGGCGGTCACGTCCTTCGCGAGGTCCATGCCTTCGAGGCCGGGCCAGGCCGCCGCTTCTTTCTTCAGCGCGTCGAGGTCGAAGGTGCCGGTGGGGTCGTGCGCAATGACGGCGTTCGGCATGCCCTTTTCGCGGATCAGGCTGGTGAGGCGGCGCGTGTCGATGCCCGAAAGCGCGACGATGCCGTAGCGTTTCAGCCAGATGTCGAGGTGCTGAGCGTTGCGGTAGTTCGACGGATCGGTGATCGGCGCCTTGACGATCATGCCGCGCGCGGCGGGGGTGACGGTTTCGATGTCTTCCGGGTTCGTGCCGACGTTGCCGATGTGGGGGAAGGTGAAGCAGATGATCTGCGCCGCGTAGGAGGGATCGGTCAGGATCTCCTGGTATCCGGTCATCGCGGTGTTGAAGCAGACCTCGCCGACCGCACTTCCAGTGGCGCCAAGACCGAGCCCCTCGAAAACGGTGCCGTCGGCGAGCACGAGCGTGCCCGTGATTCGTCTCCGCGCGAGGGCAAGGCCCTTCTCGCGGGGGCTTGTGGCAGACTCGGTCATTTCGGCTCACGTCTTTGCGGGGATACGGCCGGCCCAGACCCGCAAATTCGCGGGACCATATGGGAGGGAATTCGCCCGCGTCAAGAAATTGCAGGCCGTATCCCCACCTTGGAACTTCGTTTTTCTTCAAAGGGTTGGCCAACGATCAGCATGGGCGCGTATGTTCGCCGCAGAGCACAAGGATCAGGCACATGCTGCGCGACAAATTCACCGCTGCCTTGAAGGAGGCGATGCTGGCCAAGGATCAGCGGCGGGTCGGGACCGTCCGGCTGATCCTTGCCGCCCTGAAAGAGAAGGACATCGAGGCGCGCGGCGCCGGGCGCGAAAAAGCAACGGACGATGAGATTCTCGCCATGCTGCAGAAGATGATCAAGCAGCGGAACGATTCCATCGAGGCCTTCGAGAAGGCCGGGCGCACCGAACTGGCCCAGCAGGAGAATGATGAAAAGGCGATCATCGAAACCTACCTGCCGCAACAGATGGGTGCCGACGAAGTTCAGGCGGCGGTGAAAGCCGCGGTCGCCGCCGTCGGCGCGTCGTCCGTGAAGGACATGGGCAAGGTGATGGCCGAACTTAAGTCGAAGTTCGCTGGCAAGATGGATTTCTCGAAGGCGAACGCCATTGTGAAAGGCATGCTGACAAGCTCCTGAGGATGCGCTTCAGCCCGCGATTCCTGGAAGAGTTGCGCGACCGCGTTCGCGTGACCGACGTCGTCGGGCGCAAGGTCAAGCTCACCCGGCGCGGCCGCAATCACGTTGGTTTGTGTCCGTTCCACAACGAGAAGACGCCGTCGTTCAGCGTCAATGCCGACAAGGGCTTCTATCACTGCTTCGGCTGTGGGGCGCACGGCGACATCATCACGTTCCTGATGGAGACGGAGGGGCTTTCGTTTCCGGAGGCCGTGGAGCAGCTCGCAAGCCAAGCCGGCATGCCGTTGCCCGCGCGCGAGGAGCGCGACGAGGCGGGCGAGAAGGCACGGCGCTCGCTCTACGACGTCATGGAGTTCGCTTGCGCGTTCTTCGAGAACGAGTTGGACGGCGCGCGCGGCGGGCAGGCACGGCTCTATCTCGAAGGTCGTGGGCTTTCGGGAGTCGTTGTGGAGCCGTTTCGTTTGGGCTTCGCGCCGGATTCGCGTTCGGCGTTGAAGGACCACCTGACGGCAAAGGGCGTCAGCGTCGACGAGATGGCGGAGGCGGGGCTCGTCATCGTGCCCGACGAAGGCGGAACGCCGTACGATCGGTTTCGCGGGCGGGTGATCTTTCCGATCATCGATGTGCGCGGGCGCGTGATCGCGTTCGGCGGACGGACTCTGGATCCCGAAGGCAAGCCGAAATATCTGAACTCGCCCGAGACGCCGCTGTTCAAGAAGAGCGCGGTGCTTTTCAACTTTGGGCCTGCGCGCAAGGCGGCCGCGCAAGGCGCGCAGCTCGTCGTGGTTGAAGGCTATGTCGACGTCATTGCGCTCGTGCTTGCCGGGTTCGAGGGGGCGGTGGCGCCGCTCGGTACGGCGCTGACCGAAGAGCATCTTCAGATGATGTGGCGCATCGTGCCCGAGCCGATCCTCTGTT
>QKCS01000065.1 GCA_003246795.1 Alphaproteobacteria bacterium | reverse complement strand
ATCGTCAGGGCATGATTGGCGACGACCACGCGGCTCGACCGCGTCTTGCGCACCACGCGCTCGAGGAAGCATCGCCGGTAGTGCGGGCACGCCGCATAGATGCACTCGCCATGTCGGTCCGTCAGCGACGAGCCGAATCCGGGATAGGGCCACGCCCACGCCGGAAAATCGCCACCCAGCAAGTCGCCGTTCTTCGTGGCCGTAAGCCAGCGCGCGACCAGGCCCAGCGCCACGGTCTCGCGCTCGATCAGTACCGGCAAACGCCCCGCCGCCTCTTCGAAGTTCAGAAGGCACACATAGTTCTCGCGCCCCTTGCGCACCGTCACCTTCTCGGCGCGCTCGGCCTCATCCGGATAGACGCGCTGAAGCTCCTGCGCGATCTGACGCTGGAGGTTCTTCGTATAGGTCGAAATCCAAACCGTGCCGTCGTTGCGCTCGGCCCAAAGGGTCGCGGGCGCCAAATAGCCCGCCGTCTTGCCGAGGCCCGTCCCAGCTTCGGCCAACACGACGGCAGGCTCGCCTTCGTGCGCGCGGGGGCGGAACGCTTGCGCGGCCAGCGCCGCATAGTCCGACTGCGCCCGCCGCGTTTCGGCGCCGGCACCAACGATGACCGCCAGATGCGCGCGCGCCTCTTCCGGCGAGATCGGCGTGCTTCCCGGTTGGCCCAGCGGCGGCGTGTCCTCCCATTCCGGAAGATCGCGCCAAACGTCGAGCCGCGGTGACGCTTGCGCGCGACCCTCCAAATCCATTCGTTGAAGCAGCGACGGCGCCCACGCCCAGCGGCTCAAACCCATCGCCGCCGCGACGCGCGCCGCCATCGGCCGACCCGGCATTTCCGCCGCTTCATCGAGAAGGAGCCGTGCGGCATCCCGCAACAGCATCGCCTGCTCCGGCAAACTCGTTGGCACCGATAAGTGCAGTGCCCGCGCAAGCGCCGTAACGCTCGGCGCGATCGGCCGAGCCGGTCGCACGAACGCAAAGAGCTCCAAAACGTCGAAGTGCATTGCCCGCTGCTCGGACCGTGCCCGTCCCAGCCGCTGCAACGTGAAGCCCGCGTGCGCCACGAGGTGTGGCCGCGCACCGGCCGCCTGCAACGCCTGCTCCCCGGAAAGTTCCTGAAACCGCCCGTCGCCATGCGCCACCACCGCGCGGCGGAACGTCGCGACGAGCGCAGGGATCGTTTCGATGGACGGGAAGGCGGTCGATTCCATGCCCGTCACTATGCCGCGCCGTTGACGCTGAACCTAGCGCCCCATAGGACTTGCACTCAATTTTCGACGACGTTTGGACGACATGACGACCCGCCGTGACCTCGCGATGGCCGCAAAGGCCTGGCCCTTCGAAGAAGCGCGCAAGCTGCTTGAGCGCGTGAAACGCGACGAGGCCGCAGGCACGGCGAAACCGTACGTCCTCTTCGAGACCGGCTACGGCCCGTCCGGCTTGCCGCACATCGGAACGTTCGGCGAAGTCGCGCGCACGAACTGGGTCCGTCGCGCGTTCCAGGAATTGTCGGACAAGCCGACGCGCCTGATCGCGTTCTCCGACGACATGGACGGCATGCGCAAGATTCCGGACAACGTGCCGAACCACGACATGCTGCGCGAACACCTGCAGAAACCGCTGACGTCGGTTCCCGATCCCTTCGGAACACACGAAAGCTTCGCGCACCACAACAACGCGCGCCTGCGCTCGTTCCTCGACGGGTTCGGTTTCGACTACGAGTTCATGTCGGCGACCGAGGCCTACAAGTCCGGAAGATTCGACACGACGCTTCTGCGCGCGCTCAAGGTCTACGACAAGATCATGGCGATCATGCTGCCGACCTTGGGCGAAGAACGCCAGCGCACATACAGTCCGTTTCTGCCGATCTCGCCCAAGACCGGCCGCGTGCTCTACGTGCCGCTGAAGCGCCACGATGCCGACGCCGGCACCATCACCTTCGACGACGAAGATGGCGAAGAGATCACGCAGACCGTGACCGGCGGCCACGCCAAGATGCAATGGAAGCCCGACTTCGGCATGCGCTGGGCCGCTCTCGGCATCGACTTCGAGATGTTCGGCAAGGATCACCTGCCGAACCAGCCGCTTTACGCCAAGATTTGCAGGGCGCTCGGCGTCGAGCCGCCGGTGAACTACGTCTACGAACTCTTCCTCGATAACGTCGGCGAAAAGATCTCGAAGTCGAAGGGCAACGGCATCGCCGTCGAGCAATGGCTGGCCTACTCGGCCCCCGAGAGCCTCGCACTCTTCATGTTCCAAAAGCCGAAGACGGCCAAACGGCTCTACTTCGACATCATCCCGAAGGAGGTCGACGAATACGCCGCGCTCCTCGACAAGTATTTCGGGCAAAGCGAGGCCGAGCGTTTCGAGAACCCGGTTTGGCACATCCACGCCGGCAGCCCGCCGCAGGAAGCCTGGCCGGTCAGCTTCGCTCTGTTGCTGAACCTCGTCTCCGCGTCGAACGCATCGACACCGGACATTCTCTGGGGCTTCATCCGGCAATATGCGCCGCAAGCGAACCCGGCGGACAATCCGTCCCTCGACCGGCTGGTCGGCTACGCCATCCGCTATTACGAGGATTTCGTTCGCCCGAAGAAGAAGTACCGTGCGCCGACCGACAAAGAGCGCGCCGCGATGGAAGATCTCGCCGCCGCCTTCGACAGCCTGGGCAATCTCACCGACGGCGAGGGCGTTCAATTTCACGTGTACGAAGTGGGCAAGAAGCACGGCTTCGAACCGCTGCGCGACTGGTTCAAGGCGCTCTACCAAGTGCTGTTCGGCCAGGACCAGGGCCCGCGCTTCGGTTCGTTCGCGGCCCTCTACGGTGTGACGAACACCGCAAAGCTCATTCGTGACGGCTTGGCCGGAAAGTTTCTCGCCTGACAACGGTGCCGCGGCGGCGCTAGATTTGCGCATGCCGTTCGCATCGCGGTTGGCGCTCTTGTTCGCGCTCGGGGTGGTCCTGAGCGCGCCCGCCACCTTTGCGCAAGTGCCGGACAAGGCATACGAAGCCTACGTCGCCGGCCATTTCACGGTGGCGGCCATGCTGGCCGAGGCGGACGGTTCCGCCGATGCGCTGGCCTTCGCCGCACGGTCGCGGATCGCCGATGCCATCGCGCGCGACAAACCCGGTTGTCTCGACTGCCTGACGCGCGCGGAGGCAGCGGCGCGGGCTGCAATCGCGAGAGATGCAGCACTGACCGAAGGCTGGATTCAGCTCGCGATCGCGATCGGGTTTCGCGGCCGGCTCGTCGGGTCGGTCGAAGCGCAATCGGAAGGGCTTGCCGAACAGGGCCGCGCGGCGATCGACCGCGCACTCGAACTCGAGCCCGACAACGTCTGGGCGCGCGCCTCGTTGGGCAGCTGGCATCTGGAAATCGTCCGGCGCGCCGGAAGCTTGCTCGCCTCGATCCTATACGGCGCCAGCGAAGATGAGGGATTGACCAACTTTCGCAAAGCGATTGCAGCTGACCCGACCAACGTGCTGCTGCAATTCAACTATGCGTTGGCGCTGCTAGCACTCGACCGCGACCGCTTCGAGTCGGAGGCCGATGCAGCCCTGATCGAAGGCATCAAAGACGCCCGCGAGGATGCGCTCACGCGCATCATGCGCATGCGTGCGGAAACGCTTATGCAGGCCTTGAAAACAATGTCGGAGGACGACGTCGAAGCGATGGTTCGCCGCTTTCAGGGCTTTCCCAACGAGTGAATCACTAGTGGCGCACCCATACGATACGCGCCACCCAATCGACCGCGCCTCGTTCCAGCGTCTCGGCGGCGCCCTCGCCGTCGAGCGCCTTCAGCTCGAGCTTCTTCGCGGTGCGCTTCGAAAGCCGCTTGACCGAACAACCGCTTTTGACCTTCACGACCACAAGATCGCCCCGCTTCAGCTTCGCCTGGGGCGACACGACAATCACGGCGCCGTCGGCAAACATGGGCGAGCCTTTGCCGCCCGTGATCTCGAGCGCAAAGGCGCCGTCATCGCCCAAGTCGGGAAACGATAGCCGGCCCCATGTCTTGCACGCCGGGCGGCCTTCGCTATCGAACGCCTTCTTCTTCGCCGCGTCCTTCAGTTTGAGCAAAGGCAAAATCCGCGAAGGATAACGAGCACTACTCCGCGACACGAAGGCCAAGAACTCCTCGAAACTGGCGCCGGTTACCTGGAGGATCTTGGAAATGCTTTCGG
>QKCS01000173.1 GCA_003246795.1 Alphaproteobacteria bacterium | reverse complement strand
GCGAAAGCAGCGACCGCGCAGAACGGCACCGACGACACGACGGACGGCGACACGTCGATCCCGCCGGCCCTGCTGGCGCTCGCGTCGCGGGCGAAACCCGCCGCGAAATCGGAGAGCGCGGAGAATCGCGCCCCTGCCGCGCCGAAGGCCGATGCACCCGCGCCAAAGGCGCCGGAACAACCGCTCGAGCCGCTCAAAACGTCGAGCCACCATCCCAGCAACACGAGCCCGTCGGTTCCCACGGCGACGTCGCAGCCGTTCGCGAGCGCCAACCCGGGGACCGCCACGCAGACGGCGACGAACAATCTCCCCGCCCCGACGCCTCAGGCCATCGTGGCCGGAACCGTGCCCGCGCAGCCGTTCCTTCCCGAGGCGCAGCAGATCACGCTGACGACGGCGAACGCGCCGCAGGCCGGCGTGCCGCTGGAAGCGCTGGCGGTCAACATCGCACGCCGGTTCGACGCCGGCACAAGCCAGTTCGAGATTCGCCTGCACCCGGCGGACCTGGGCAAGGTCGATATCTCGCTCACCGTCGGCGACGACGGCCGCGTCCAGGCCGTCTTGCGCGCCGAACGCGCCGAAACGCTCGACATTCTGCAGCGCGACGCCCGCGCCCTCGAAAGCCAGCTGCGCCAAGCCGGCCTCGACGTCGGCTCGAACGCGCTTAGTTTCTCTCTGTCGGGCGGCGACAAGCACCGCCACGCGCCGTTCGCGGGCTGGCCCGGATTCGCCGACGCGCAACAAGACGACGCCGCGCCCAACGCGCAACTCGCCGCCTCCAACTACATCGCCGTGCGCACCCGCGACGGCCTAGACATCCGAATCTGAGTCAGGGCAAACGACCATGGACGTCAGCGCAGTCACCGGAAGCAGCACCGCCCAGTCGGCGCAAGCGCGTCAAACGCTGAGCGGAAACTTCGACACGTTCCTGAAGCTGCTGACGACGCAGCTGCAGAACCAGGATCCGCTCGAGCCGTTGGACGCGACGAAGTTCACCGAACAGCTTGTTTCTTATTCGCAGGTCGAGCAGCAGATCAACACCAACACGAACCTCGCCGCGTTGCTGGCCGTGGCCACGACGTCCTTGGGCGCAAACGCCGTTTCCTATCTGGGCAAGACCGCGCTCACGTCGGATCCGATTTCGTCGCTCGTGGGCGGCGCCGCAGAGTGGCGCTACAAGGTGCCTGAGGGTGCCGCGAACGTGCAGCTGTCGATCACCGACCAGAACGGCGCCGTCGTTCGCACGATCGCGGGCGAAACCGCCGCGGGCGACCACGACTTCACCTGGGATGGTTTGAACGCGGCCAGAACACAGCTTCCGGACGACGTCTACCGTCTCTCCGTCGTCGCCAAGGACGGTGCGGGAGACGATCTGACAACGTTGGTGAACGGCGTCGGCCTCGTCAAGGAAATCGATATGTCTGGCACGGAGCCGTATCTGACGATCGGCGGACGCCAAGTAAGCCTGACGAACATCGTCGGCTTCAAGAATTGAATGGACTGAACGAACGCAAAGCGGCGCGAAGCGTCGCACGGAAACAAGAACGGAGCGCCGGATCCGAAGGATCCGTGGTCCTGGGTACAACGGAGAATTAGGGTCATGAGTCTTTACGGAGCGCTCTTCACGGGTGTGGCGGGCCTCGCCGCCAACAGCCGCGCGATGGCGACCACGTCGACCAACATCGCGAACGTCAACACCGTCGGCTACAAGGCAACGAAGTCGGAGTTCTCGACGCTTCTTTCCGCGAGCGCCGCGAACCAGGGCTACGTCACCGGCGGCGTCAAGGCCGTGCCGATCGCAAAAGTCACGTTGCAGGGCGACTTGGCACAGACCAGCTCGACGACGGACCTCGCGATCTCGGGTCAGGGCTTCTTCGTCGTGAGCAAGCAGCCGACCACGAACCCGACGGTCAGCGAACTGCTCTATACGCGCGCGGGCGCGTTCACCAAGGATGCGAACGGCTACCTGCGCAACGCCGCCGGCTATTACCTCCAAGGCTGGGAACTCGATACCAACGGCGCCATTCCGACGAACGCCAACGACCTGACGCTCGTCAACCTGGGCCAGGTGACCGGCACCGCGCAGGCCACGACGAACGTCGCTCTGCGCGCCAACCTGCAATCGACGATCACGGCCGTCGGCGCCTACGCCGCCGGCGACATCAACGCCGGTACGGTGTCGGCCCAGTACGAGACGTCGATTGAAGTTTACGACAGCCAAGGCTCGGCGCGCCCGCTCCGCGTCGCTTTCGTCAAGACGGCCGCCAACACGTGGCAATACGAAGTCATCTATGACGGCAACGTCGCCGACATCGGCGGCGCCGCCAGCAACCCGATCGCGACCGGCACCATGACGTTCAACACCGACGGCACGCTTGCGACGCCGTTGACCGACGTGACGGTGACGATCCCGTTCGTCGCGGCGTCCGGTCTGGCCTCGCAAGACATCGACTTCAATTTCGGCACCTCCGGCGCAGCCGACGGCTTCACGCAGTTCGACACGACCTCGACGCTCTACGGCTCGACCATCAACGGCACCTTGTTCGGCGGCCTCGTGGGCGTCCGGGTGGACGAACAAGGCTACGTGATCGCGCAGTTCGCGAACGGCATCGAACGGTCGCTCTACAAGCTGCCCGTTGCCACGTTTCTGAACGCCGACGGCTTGGCCGCGGAAACCGGCAATGCTTACAGCGCGACGGTCGAATCCGGCGGCGTCTCGTTCAAGAATGCGGACGTCGGCGGCGCGGGCTCGATCGCGGGTCTCGCTCTGGAACAGTCGAACGTCGACCTGGCGCAGGAGTTCTCGAACATGATCGTGATCCAACGTGCCTATTCGGCGTCGGCCAAAATCATAACGACCGCGGACGAGATGTTGGACGAAGTGACGAGGTTGAAGCGGTAATCGGGGGCGGACGTTCACACACGTGAACGTCCCATTTTAGCTGGCACGCAAATCGCAACGATCGCTGCAAGCCAGCGTTAAGGGTGTTTCCTCACGTGGTTTTAGTGGGGGCCCGCGTACGCTTGCCGCAAATTGGGGTGTCAGAATGCAGGAGCGCGTATGGTGATGAGCGAAGAACGGCAAGGGCGTGTGACGTACGTCATCGGACCCGACGGGAGTCCGCTGACGATCGCCGATTTGCCGCCGCCCAACACGAAGCGGTGGGTCATTCGCCGCAAGGCGGAAGTCGTCGCGGCCGTGCGTGGCGGCCTATTGAGTCTCGAGGAAGCCTGCCAGCGTTACACGCTGACGGTCGAGGAGTTTTTGGCCTGGCAGCGCGCGATAGACAAGTACGGTCTTCCGGGTCTGCGCACCACGCGGGTCCAGCAGTACCGCAATTAGTCAGTAAACGGATTATTAGAAACGAAGGCCGGGCGCGGGTTTCCGCTCCCGGCCTTTATCTTTTCTTGACCTCTCATTAAACGCAACTTTACCGCGCCGTGGGTAATTTTTGCCTACGTCAAGTCGGACGCCGCGTGCTTTGCCGTGTCCGGACTTGGCGCATGTGAAAAGAACAAGACGGTGCGGGAGTCGTAGCCTTGCCGGGCTTCTTAAAATCCATGGGCGTCGCCAAACTGGGAGCGATAGCGGGCCTCACGGCCGCTGTCGCGGGCTTTTTTATTTACGTCATGGGCGGCATGACGGAAGCGCCTAAGTCGCTGCTCTTCTCGGGTCTCGACCCACGCGACTCCGCCGAGATCGCTCAGCGCCTCGATGCGATGAAGGTTCCCTACGACCTTCAAGCCGAGGGCACGACGGTCCTCGTACCGGCCGACCAGGCGCTTCGCCTGCGCATGCAATTCGCGAGCGACGGCCTACCGGCGGGCGGTTCCGTCGGTTACGAGATCTTCGACCGCAGCGACGCCTTCGGTCAGACGAGCTTCGTTCAGAACGTCAACCTGATCCGCGCGCTGGAAGGCGAGCTCGGCCGCACGATCCGCTCGCTGTCGTCGATCGTGAACGCGCGCGTCCATCTCACCATTCCCACGCGCGAACTCTTCGCCGAAAAGCAGCCCGAACCGTCGGCCTCCGTTGTCATCCGCACCCGCGGCACGCTGGCGCCGTCGCAGGTCCAGTCCATCCAGAATCTCATCGCCTCGGCAGTGCCGGGTCTCAATGCCCCCGGCGTCACCGTCGTCGACGAAAAAGGCAACATGCTGGGCGGCGGCATGACCCAGACCGGAAGCGCCGTCATCC
>QKCS01000261.1 GCA_003246795.1 Alphaproteobacteria bacterium | reverse complement strand
CTGCGCTTGTCCGCAACAAATGCGGCGCGCGCCTCCGTGCGCGCCGTCGATCTCATGTACACTCTCGGCGGCGGCACGTCGGTCTACAAGGCGTCGCCGCTGCAGCGCATCTTTCGCGACGTGCACGTCGCATCCCAACACATGATGGTGGCCCCGCCGACGATGGAAACGGTAGGCCGCGTGCTTCTCGGCCAGGAAACGGACATCTCTCAACTATGAGCGACATCAAACTCGTCATCGCCGGCGCCGCCGGCCGCATGGGCCACGCCGTCATCCGCGAAGCCGCGAAAACGCCAGGCATCAGGATCGCAGCCGGCATCGAGTCGCAAAGCAGCACGGCGCTGGGCCACGACTTGGGCCGGATGGTCGGCTTGGCCGAACTTGGCGCGCGTCTTGAATCCGATCCCTTGCCGGTGCTCGCGAAAGCCGATGCGCTGATCGACTTTACCCGCCCGCAGGTCAGCCTCGCGCTTGCCGATCTCGCGGCTCAGGCGCGCATCGTGCACGTCCTCGGCACGACGGGCTTTGCCGAGGCCGACGAGGCGCGCATCAAGGCCGCCGCGCGCCACGCGACAATCGTGAAGTCAGGCAACATGAGCTTGGGGGTGAACCTGCTCGCGGGCCTCGTCGAATTAGCGACGCGCGCCTTGGGCCCCGCCTTCGACGTCGAAATCGTCGAGATGCATCACCGCATGAAGGCGGACTCGCCGTCCGGAACGGCGTTGTTGCTTGGCCAAGCGGCGGCGCGCGGACGCAACGTGAAACTCGCCGATGCGCGCATGAAACCGCACGACGGCATGTCCGGCCCGCGCGCGCCCGGCGCGATCGGCTTCGCCAGTCTGCGCGGCGGTTCCGTCGTCGGCGATCACACGGTGATCCTGGCGGGCGACGGCGAGCGCATCGAGCTTTCGCACCGGGCCGAGGATCGCGCGATCTTCGCCAAGGGTGCGCTGAAGGCGGCGATTTGGGGCCAGGGCAAAGGCGCCGGCCTGTTCGACATGCAGGACGTGCTGGGCCTACGCGCGGGCAGGTAGCGCCTTAGCGACGCAGTGCCTCGCGCAACGCGTCGGCGAACGACTTGCGTTCGAACGGCGACAAGAACGAACCGACCTCGAGGGCGCGTCCATGGCTGCGCAAGGTGACGGTGCCGCGCTCCTCGTCGCCCTCGAACCAGACGCTGACCCAGTAGGCGGGAAAGCGCCATTCGCGCCTGAGGCCCTTCGGGTCCACGCGCTCGACGGTCAGGGCCTCACGATCGATCGTCACGCGCTCGAACGCCCGCGCCTGCGCATAGCTCATGCGGAACGCGACATAGACGAACAGGATGTCGAGCCCCATGAACCCGAGAACGGGCCACCCGCCGAGGGACATGATGATCGCCGCACCCGCGACGTTCGCCGCGACGACGACGCGAAACAGCCAACGAAAGCCCTCGGGGCCGAGCGAGCGGTACGGATGAATGACGGCGTCGAAGACGGGCGTGTTGCGATCCATGGCGCAAATGCTAGGCGAAAATGCCGCGCGGTCAAAGGCGGCCGCCGCCTGGTCAGTTCCGCATCTCGACGGTCAACTGACCCATGAGGACCTTGGACCCGCGTTGCTCCAAAACCGTATCTGCGGTCTGCTGCAGCAAGTCGGATACGGCCGGCACGTCGGCCGCGCGCCGCGGACGAAGCGTCGTCGCGGCATAAAGGTTCAACTCGCCGAGCCACGCATCGCGCAACCGCGGCATGATGGTTTCCGCCTTCTCGCGCAAGCCATCGTCCGGCACGTCCATGCCGAACCAGACCGTGAATTTCCCGCGGACGCGGCCGTCCTGGATGATCGAGATCGTGAACGGATCGACGCTAACCCAAGATTTGAGCGACGTGAAGGTACGGTTTTTCTGCGGGGCTTTGGCCTTCGCCGACTTCCTTTCGCCGCCGCCGTGCCCGCCCCCCGAGGCATGCACTGGCAAGACACCCGCAAGGGCGCTCAAGACGGCAATAAGGAGGGCAAGCCGCTTCATCGGGCCACACTTCGTTCAGCAGCCGCCAGAGTGCCATCCGTTCGTAAATGGGTGGTTAGGAGAGCGTCCGCGATGCGCCGATTGATCGTCGCGATACTGTGTTCGTTTGTCGCCGCTGCCGTAACGCTGCTGCAGACGGCGCAGGCGCCGTCATCTGGCGCTGATGTTCGGAAGGAAATCTCGTCGGCGCATGGTGGAGCTGAGCGGAATCGAACCGCTGACCTCCTCATTGCGAACGAGGCGCTCTCCCAACTGAGCTACAGCCCCATGCGCACCGGCGCGCGGCAAGCTGTGGATTCGCCACCCGCGCGAAGGCAGGCGTTGTAGGGGCCCCTCAAGCCCAGTGTCAAGCACGCCTTGCCGCACAGGGAAGGCGACGCTACATGTCCAAGAGACCCCGCCCGATTCCCCGAAATCTCCCCCGGAAGGCACAATGACCAACGCCCTAGCCTACATCATCGACGCGCTGGCGACGCTCTACTTCTGGATCATCGTGGCGCGGGTCGTGTTGTCGTGGCTCACCGCCTTCAATGTCGTCAACCCGTACAACCAGTTCATCCGCACGATTCAAACCTTCTGCTACCGCGCGACGGAGCCGTTGATGGCGCCCATTCGCCGCTTCTTGCCGGATCTGGGTGGGCTCGATATCTCGCCGATCATTCTGCTTATCGGCGTGGAGGCGCTTCGGCGGTTGCTGATCAGCATGCTTGGCGGGCAGTTCATTTGAACCGACCTCCTCCGTTTCGGGCGCAAGCGGACGGAGTCAAACTGATGGTTCGCCTGACGCCGCGCGCCTCCCGCGACGGCATCGACGGCGTCAAGTCCGGTCCAAACGAAACCTACGTGCGGGCTCGCGTGCGCGCCGTGCCTGAGGACGGCCGGGCGAACGCCGCGCTCGTCGAATTGGTCGCAGACGAAATCGGCGTCCCGAAGTCGACGGTCGCCGTCGTCGCGGGCCACACTGCGCGCCTCAAATCGCTCCACGTCGCCGGCGATCCGCGCGCGCTGGAGCAGCGCATCACGGCTTGGTTGGAGGGGATCGAATGACGGCACAGGTGATCGACGGCAAGGCCTTCGCCGCATCCGTGCGCGCACGGGTGAAACGAGCGGTCGAAGAATTGAAGGCCGAGCACGATCTGACGGTCAGCCTGACGGTCGTCCTCGTCGGCGACGATCCGGCGAGCGAGATCTACGTCCGCCACAAGGTCACCGACGCGCGCGAAGTCGGCATCGCGTCGACCGACGTGAAGCTTGCCGCGACGGCGAGCGAGGACGCCGTCCTCGATCACGTTCGTCGTTTGAATGGCGATCCGTCCGTCCATGGCGTGCTCGTCCAATTCCCGACACCCAAACAGGTGCGCCAAGACGCGGTCCTCGACACGCTGTCGCCGGACAAGGACGTCGATGGCCTGACGACGCTGAGCGCGGGCCGACTGGTAAGCGGCCGCCCGGGCCTCGTCGCCTGCACGCCGCAAGGCTGCCTGATGATAATCAAGTCGGTGCGGGAGAAGCTCGACGGTGCCTCGGCCGTCGTGATCGGAAGGTCTCAATTGGTGGGAAAACCGATGGCCCACCTCCTCTTGGGCGAGAACTGCACGGTCACGATGGCGCACTCGCGCACGCGCGACTTGGCGGGTGTGGCGCGCACGGCCGACATCCTGGTGGCCGCCGTTGGTCGCGCGGAATTGGTGAAAGGCGACTGGGTGAAGGAGGGCGCGATCGTCATCGACGTCGGCATGAATCGGCTGCCGTTGCCGAACGGCAAGTCGAAATTGTTGGGCGATGTCGCTTATAATGAGGCCCGGGAACGCGCTGCGGCGATCACGCCGGTGCCGGGCGGGGTAGGGCCGATGACGCGCGCCTGCCTGCTCAGGAACACGGTCTTGGCCGCCTGCGCGCAACATAGGATTCGTCCGCCTGCGGAGCTTTGAACGCCATGAACATGCTGCCGCCGTTGTGGCTCGACCACGTCAACATTCCGACCGCCGACCCCGAGGTCTTGGCGCAATGGTACGCCGACCGCCTTGGCATCGAGCGCAAGGGCGCGATGGTCGTCGGCCCTGGCGTTTCGATCGTCTTCAAGAAGGGCCAGCCGCTGAACGCGGGTAATGCGTTCCACTTCGGCTTCCGCGTCGAAACGAAATCGGCCGTCAAAACATGGGCCGAACATCTGAACGTGCCGATCGCGATCGACGAAGACGACT
>QKCS01000368.1 GCA_003246795.1 Alphaproteobacteria bacterium | reverse complement strand
GAAGCTACGTCTATGTGGAATTTTGTGCTTGTATTTCGTTGCGCCGTGGGCCCCGTGACCTGATCCAGGTCGTGGCGAAGCGGCGCGTACCCGAAGGGCCCCAGTGGGGCCTTTTTCTTTATTCCGAACGAATAGAGCAGACGAACGATGACCCAAACGACCCCACAAGATCCGACCGGCGCGGAGATGGTGATCCGCGCTCTCAAGGATCACGGCGTGAAGCACATCTTCGGCTATCCGGGCGGCGCGGTCCTTCCGATCTACGATGCGCTGTTTCAGGACAATCACATCGAACACGTGCTCGTCCGGCACGAGCAGGGCGCGACGCATGCGGCCGAGGGCTATGCCCGCTCGACGGGGAAGCCCGGCGTCGTGCTCGTGACGTCCGGGCCGGGCGCGACGAATGCCGTCACCGGCTTGACGGATGCGCTGATGGACTCGATCCCGCTGGTGTGCATCACCGGCCAAGTGCCCACGCATCTGATCGGCAACGATGCGTTCCAGGAGGCCGACACGGTCGGCATCACACGGCCGTGCACGAAGCACAATTGGCTGGTCAGGGACGTGCGCGATCTGCCGCGGATCATGCATGAGGCGTTCTATATCGCCACGACCGGCCGGCCTGGGCCCGTCGTCGTGGACATTCCGAAGGACGTGCAGTTCAACCGCGGCCCTTACGTCGGTCCGGGCAATATCAAGCACAAGACCTATCAGCCGCGGGTCAAAGGCGACCTGAAGAAGATCGAACAGGCCGTGGAGATGATCGCGGCGGCGAAGCGCCCGGTGTTCTACACCGGCGGCGGCATCATCAATGCGGGGCCGCTCGCGACGCAGTTCCTGCGCGATTTTGTAAGGATGACGGGCTTTCCGATCACGTCGACGCTGATGGGGCTCGGCGCTTATCCGGCCTCGGACAAGCAGTGGCTCGGGATGCTCGGCATGCACGGCACGTACGAGGCCAATCTCGCGATGCACGGCTGCGACCTTCTGATCGCGATCGGCGCGCGGTTCGACGACCGCGTGACCGGACGGCTCGACGCGTTCTCGCCGAACTCGAAGAAGATCCACGTCGACGTCGATCCGTCGTCGATCAACAAGACGGTGATGGTCGACCTCGGGATCGTGGGCGACGCGGCGTTTGTGCTTGAAGACATGATTCGTTTGTGGAAGGCCAAGCAGTTGAAGGCCGACCGTGCGGCGCTCAGTGCCTGGAATCTGGAGATCGACAGCTGGCGCGCGCGGAAATGCCTTTCCTACAAGCCGTCGAAAGACGTGATCAAACCGCAATACGCGCTCGAGCGGCTCTACGACTTGACCAAGAACCGCAACACGTACATCTCGACCGAGGTCGGACAGCATCAAATGTGGGCGGCGCAGTTCTACAGGTTCGAGCAGCCGAACCGTTGGATGACGTCGGGCGGTCTCGGTACGATGGGATATGGACTGCCGGCGGCCGTGGGCATTCAAGTGGCGCACCCCGACGCGCTCGTTGTCGACATTGCCGGCGAGGCGAGCGTGCTCATGACGATGCAGGAGATGTCGACGGCGGTGCAGTACGACCTGCCAATCAAGATCTTCATTTTGAACAATCGCTACATGGGCATGGTTCGGCAGTGGCAGGAATTGCTGCATGGCGGCCGCTATTCGCATTCGTATTCCGAGGCGCTGCCGGACTTCGTCAAGCTCGCCGACGCCTATGGCGCGGTCGGCATCCGCGCGACGAAACCGGAAGAACTGGACGCGAAGATCGAAGAGATGATTGCGGTCAAACGGCCGGTGTTGTTCGACTGCGTCGTCGATCAGATGGAAAATTGCTTCCCAATGATCCCCTCGGGCGCCGCGCACAACGAGATGATCTTGGGCGATGCGGTCGATGCGCCGATGGTGACCGAAGCCGGAAAGGTGTTGGTGTGATGGGCAAGCAACCGGGCTCGGCCTACTTCCTCGTCGACAAGAAAAGCCAGGAGATCCGCACGACGTTGTCGGTGCTCGTCGACAACGAGGCCGGCGTCCTTGCGCGTGTCATCGGCCTTTTTTCCGGGCGCGGCTATAATATCGAGAGCCTGACCGTCGCCGAGGTCGATCATCTCGACCACACATCGCGCATTACGGTCGTGACGTCGGGCACGCCGGAAGTCTTGGAGCAGATCCGCCATCAACTCGAACGGCTCGTGCCGGTGCACAAGGTGATCGACCTGACCGTGGAACGGCCGGGGATCGAACGCGAGATGGCGCTCGTCAAGGTCGCGGGTGGCGGCGAGAAGCGCGTCGAGGCGTTGCGCCTGTCCGACGCGTTTCGTGCGCGCGTGATCGACACGACGCATTCGAGCTTCGTTTTCGAGGTGACGGGCAATCCGCAGAAGATCGAGGCGTTCATCGACCTGATGAAGCCACTTGGGCTCGTCGAGGTGTCGCGCACCGGCGTGGTCGCGATCAGCCGCGGCGCGGAGGCGATGTGATCCCCCGCGCCGCAGGTCCCCGCTCCATCACCGCCTTCGCCGGGTGGTGCGCGAAAGCGGCTGTCGCCTCGGCGAGGCCAGCGCGTCATGCGGCCTCCGCCTTCAAGTCGTGCAAGGGCAGCGTCGGCGCAAGTGCGCAACATCACGCCAGCGCCGGGTGATCGAGTTGAATCCAATCGTTCAGACACGGAGAAGATGATGCGCGTCTACTACGACCGCGATGCGGACGTGAACATGATCAAGGCCAAGAAGGTGGCGATCATCGGTTTCGGCAGCCAGGGTCATGCTCATGCGTTGAACCTGCGCGACTCGGGCGCGAAGGAGGTCGTCGCGGCGCTCAGGCCCGGCGCGTCGGCGCAGAAGGCTGAGGCGCAGGGCTTCAAGGTGATGGACGTTGCAGACGCCGCGAAATGGGCGGACGTGATGATGATGGTCACGCCGGACGAACTGCAGGCCGACATCTACAAGCAATCGCTGCACGGCCAGATGAAGCAAGGCGCGGCGCTGATGTTCGCGCACGGCTTCAACGTGCATTTCCGTTTGATCGAGGCCAGACCCGATCTCGACATTCTGATGGTGGCGCCGAAAGGCCCGGGACACACGGTGCGGTCCGAATATCAAAAGGGCGGCGGCGTGCCATGCCTTATCGCGGTGCATCAGAACGCGACGGGCAACGCGCACGAGTTGGGGCTTTCCTATGCCAGTGCGATCGGCGGCGGCCGGTCCGGCATCATCGAGACGACGTTCCGTGAAGAATGCGAGACCGATCTCTTCGGCGAGCAAGTCGTGCTCTGCGGCGGTCTCGTCGAGCTCATCCGCAACGGGTTCGAGACGCTGGTCGAGGCGGGCTATGCGCCGGAGATGGCGTACTTCGAATGCCTGCACGAAGTGAAGCTGATCGTCGACCTCATCTACGAGGGCGGGATCGCGAACATGAACTACTCGATCTCGAACACGGCCGAGTATGGCGAATACGTTACGGGTCCGCGCATCATTACCGAGAAGACGAAGGCTGAGATGAAGCGCGTGCTTTCGGATATCCAGACCGGCGAGTTCGCGCGCGATTGGGTTCTCGAGAACAAGGCGGGTCAGGCGAGCTTCAAGGCGACGCGCGCCAACCTCGCCAAACATCCGATCGAAGAGGTCGGCCAGCGCCTGCGCGGCATGATGCCTTGGATCACGAAGAACAAACTCGTCGATCAGGCGAAGAACTAATCTGTCAGGATCATCTTGACAGATGTTGTTGTCAGGAGTAGCTTGACGTCGTCGTCAAGAAAGTCCTGACAATGCTGCCGCGCTGGAAGAAGAAGCTCTTCTGTTCGTTTTGCCGCCGGTCGGACGCCGAGGTGGCAAAGCTCATCGGCGGACCGGGCGTCCATATCTGCGACGCTTGCGTCGATCTCTGCGTGCTCACGCTTGCAGGCAAGGACGCGAGCGGGTTCGCCGGCTGGGACACGCTGACGACCGAACGACTGCTTGCGGCCCTCGCGCCGTCCGAGGCGAGCGTCGAGGTGGCGCGCGACGTCCTGCAGTCGCAGATCGACATCTTGCGCAAACGCGACGTGAGTTGGGCGCAGATCGGGGAGGCGTTGGGGATTTCACGTCAGGCGGCGTGGGAGCGGTTTTCGTGAGGTGGCCGCTGCGCGTGAGCGGTATAGTCGCGCATCAAACGATCGGGTGATCCTCGTGAAACGGCCACCACTTCCCGCGCCGCCCTATGACGGCGGTTGCCTGTGCAGCTCCGTGCGCTACCG
>QKCS01000037.1 GCA_003246795.1 Alphaproteobacteria bacterium | reverse complement strand
GCAACTCGTGCCGCGGCCCGAGTCCGAGCACTTCGACGCGCTTTTCGCGATGCGCATGGCGGAGCCAGGCCGGTACAATGCGAAACGATTCCGACTGCGTCACGCCGGTCAGTTTCGCGACGTCGTGCGCCGCGCGCGCGGGGCGTGGCTCGTTGTAGACGATGGCTACGTCGCTACGCAGAACTTCGTTGAATTCCACCGCCATCATGTAGTTGCCGGCATCGAGCGCGAAGCGCCCGACGACCATAAGGCCCACGGCGAGCGCCATGCCGAGCACGGCGACGAATGCCTTCCACGGCTTGCGCACGAGATTGCGGGAGATCATGCGCACGGAGGCCGGCAGTCGCTGCGTCGACAGCCCGCGCCCCATGAGTCCCGTCCGATAACTTGCCGGCGGTTCCGGGCGCATCGCTTCGGCCGGCGCGAGCGTCACCGCACGGCGCACCGCCACCAGGGCACCGACGGCGGCAGCGAGCAGGCTGACCCCGACGGTCAACAAAAGCAGCGACGGTTCGACGATGAAAACCAAGCGTGGAAAATAGAAGTAGTCCCGATAGAGGTCCACGAATAGCCCGCCGAGATAAAGGCCGAGAGGCAGACCGAGCAACGCGCCGACGGCGACGGTCGCCATAGCCATGTAGAGATAATGCAAACCGATGCGCGCGTTCGATCGGCCGAAGGCCTTGAGCAAACCGATCTCGGTGCGCTGTGTCGCCACGAGGCGCGTCAGTACGACATAAAGGAGAAAGGCCGCGACGCCGAGAAACAAGGCCGGAATGAACGTGGTCATGATCTCGAGCTCGCCCAGTTCGTCCGTCAGGAATCGATGGGAGAGTTGTTCGTCGCGGGGATAGGCGCTCAGGCCCCCATAGCGCCGCAGCAAGACATCGAGCGCGGCGATGACATCCTGGTCGGTTGCGCCTGGCGCAAGCGAAAGCGCGACGTCGTTGAACGCGCCTTCCATGTCGAACGCGGGACCCAGGGCCTCGCGCGCCATCCACATGACGCCGAATCGCCGATTGTCCGGCAGCAACATGCCAGGGCCAACTTCATAGATGTACTCGGGTGACAGCGCGATGCCTGCAATCGCGAGCTGTTTCCACCGCCCATGCAGCACCGCGCCGATTGTGTCCCCGACGTTGAGTCGGTTCGCCTTCGCAAACGCTTCGCTCACCAGCACTTGGTCGGCCGAATGCGGCGTCACGTACTCGCCGCGCACGAGTCGCAAGTCGTTCAGCATCGGCACGCGCCGTTCGGGAATCGAAACGAGGCGCCCGATGGCGGGCTCGGCGAGACCCGGTACATCCAGTGAGACGTCCGCCACGATGCGCGTGCGCACCTGCGCAACGCCGGGGATTCGCCGGATATCGTCGGCGAGCGCATCCGGCGCACGCTTCAGGTGCGCGAAGACGTCGGCGAAGCGATACGACCGGTAGTAGTCGGCCTGCGCAAAGAGCAGCGACTCATAAGTACCTCGCGTTGCAACCAATGCTCCGATGCCGCACGCCACGACGAGCGCCGCCGCCACGACTTGGCCCCGCAAGTGCCACAGATCGCGCAGAAGCATGCGGTTTAGCATGTTCACCACGAAATCTCCTCCGGCGATGCCCGCTTCGCATTGCGCTTGATGTCGATGATGTGGCCGCTGCTGATGCGGATCACGCGATCGGCCAGTGCGCCGATGGCGGCGTTGTGCGTGATTACGACGGTGATCGTGCCGAGCTCCCGGTTGATATGCTCAAGCGCCGCCAGCACGAGCTTCCCGGTCGCGTAGTCGAGCGCCCCGGTAGGCTCGTCGCAGAGCAGCACATCCGGCCGCTTCGCAACCGCGCGCGCGATTGCCACCCGTTGCTGTTCGCCGCCCGACAACTGCGAGGGAAAGTGATTTCGGCGCTCGCCCATGTCGACGAGGGCGAGCGCGCCATCGGGATCCATCGGCGCCTCGGCTATTTCCGTGACGAGCGCCACGTTCTCGTACGCTGTCAGGCTCGGGATAAGGTTGTAGAACTGAAACACGAACCCGACGTGCTCGCGACGATATCGCGTCAACTCGTCAGGACCGGCCGCGGTTAACTCATGATCGCGGTAGCGCACTTCGCCCGAGGTGGGTCGGTCCAGCCCGCCGATGATGTTGAGCAGCGTCGACTTGCCGCTGCCCGAAGCGCCGAGCAGTACTACCAACTCGCCGGGGTGCAGCTCCAGATCAACGTCGCGTAGCGCATGGATTTCGGTCTCGCCCATCTGATAGACCTTGCAAACCTTGCGCAGGCGAAACACGGCGTCGGGCCCAGGATTCTGGGTTCCGGCGACGAATAGGTCCGGATCGCGTCTCGCCATGCGTTCCTCGATCGCCTCGGCACATCAAGCGCCGCGGATTGGTGCCAGCGTCACAAATTCTTGTAACCGGTTAAGCATACTTGGCGATGTGGGCACGACACTTGACGCTGATCAACACTGGCCGGCGCGTGGCAAATGTGCCAGTGCTTGAGCATCGGTTAAGGGGCGGTATGCTCCGTGCGGCGTTCACTATGTGCGCGCAGAGCACGCACGAACTAGCGACCCGGGAGGCACGATCAAAGAGATTACTTTGATCCAAACCCCCTTTAGTTGCCCGAGGCGATTAGGGCGTCGATCGTGCGACCGACGCAATAGAGATTTGGCCTCGCTCCCACTCAGCGGTAGGTAATGAAATCCTTCCGTTCGCCCTCGAAATGCCCGTGCTCGTTCAGCGTCAGCAGATGTTTGCCGCGCTCGCCGTAGATTACTTTCGTGACGCCGCAGTTGACGAGCGTCCAGTTGATCTGAAAGGCGTGTGCGTCGGGAATGCGCAACAGCATCTGCGATACCGCCGAAATCGGACCGCCGGACGTAAATACGAACGCCGTCTTCGACGGGCCGAGTGACCGCACCATATCCTCGAGCGCGCGAACGCAACGCTCCCGAAAAATTGGCCACGGCTCGGTGTAATCGGCGTCGTGTTGCCCGCTGACCCAGCGCGCGACTGCTTGAGCGAACATTTCCTGGAACGCGCGGCGCAGGTTCCCGGTCTTCGAGAGTTCGGCAAACATTGTCTGCCGATCGGCGTAGCGCGGTTCGTAGCGCGCGACGATTTCGTCGGCGTCGTATTCGTTCAGATCCGCCGTTTCCTGAGCCGCTTCGGCGAACCCGTAAGCACTCAGACACGCGTCGGCTGTTTGCCGATGCCGCCGTTGTGTGCCGCTGAAGGCGGCGTCGACCTGCGGCACTCGCGCGCGCAGCGCTTCGCCCAAGGCCCGCGATTGCTCGATGCCCATCTCGGACAGCTCGTCGTAATCAGATTTTCCAAACGAGGCCTGGCCGTGTCGTATCAGATAAATCGCACCCACTCGTTGACTCCAGCTTCTAATGGACGGCACTATTCAAGCACACCGTTTGCGTACTAACGAGGTCAAAGATGAGCGACACCGGCCCCGGCTCTGTGAAGTTGCAGGAACTGAAAATTCGCGACATCCGCGTGCGCGCGGTGGCGGCGCCGATGAAACGTCCGCTGCACACGAGCATTGCCGCCGTGACGGTCGCGCCGCTCGTGCTGCTCGACCTCGAAACCGATGGCGGCGTTGTCGGGCGGTCCTATCTGTTTGCCATGAGCAAACACAACCTGGCGCCGATCGTGAAGCTCGTTCAAGCGATGGCGCAGATGGTGATGGGCGATCCCGTGGCGCCGTTCGACATCGAGCGAAAGCTGCGCCAGAAGTATGCGCTGCTAGGCGTTCATAATATGGTGCTCTTCGCCATGGCCGGGATCGACATCGCGGCGTGGGACGCGGTTTCGCGCGCGCTCGGTCAGCCACTCGCGTGCCTGCTCGGTGCAACGCCACGCCCGATCCCGGCTTACAACTCGAAAGGGCTCGGCATCCAGCCGCGCGCGGCGGTGGAAAAGGAAGCGGTGGAGTTGGTGGAAGAAGGATTCAGCGCGGTGAAGCTGCGTCTCGGCCGGCCGGACGCGCGCGAGGATGTCGACGTGCTGAAGGCCGTACGCAAAGCGATCGGCCCCGACGTGCGTTTGATGGTCGACTTCAACCAGGGCCTCACGGTCGCGGAGGCGCTAAAGCGCGGGCGCATGATCGATGCCGAAGGCAGCGTTGACTGGATCGAGGAGCCGATCCGAGCCGACGACTTTGCCGGCTGCGCGCGCGTCGCACGCGAACTCGCCACACCGATCCAGATAGGCGAGAACTTCATGGGGCCGGAGCA
>QKCS01000262.1 GCA_003246795.1 Alphaproteobacteria bacterium | reverse complement strand
ATACAAAAGCTTTCTTCACGAAGCGCCGCCATTCGAGGCGATGCTGGTCCGATCGGGCATCACGCTCGTCAAATACTATCTCGACATTTCGAAGTCGGAGCAGAAGGAACGGCTGGGCGCGCGGCGCGCGGATCCGTTGAAGCAATGGAAGATCAGCCCGATCGATGCGGCCGCGATCAAGAAGTGGAAAGAGTATTCGGAAGCACGCGACGCGATGCTCATGCACACGAGCCACGACGTCGCGCCGTGGCATGTCGTCAAAGCAGACAGCAAGAAAATCGCGCGGCTGAATCTGATCCGCCACCTGCTGAGCCGCTTGGACTACAAAGGCAAGGAGGACAAGGCGCTCGAAATCGACCCCGCCATCGTCTTCGAGTTCGACGAAAAGGCGCTGACCGAAGACCTTCTCGCGCACTAGCCGATGAGACACCTTCTCTTTCTCCTCGCGTCGCTGATTTCGGTCTTTGCCGTGCACACCGCGCCGGCGCGCCCGCCGGCCGGGGTCACGAACAACGCGGTCGCCTTCTGCAACGTGGACGGGGTGCCGACCGCGTTCAGTTTCAGCGGACTCAAGGCCGGCAAGACCTTCCGTGACGTCACGGCGGACGCCTTCGCCGTCGACCTTAGAAGTGGCGCGCGACGTGCCTTGCCGCCTTTGCCGGACAACACCGGGCGCCTCGCCAGTGTCGCGGCGACGGTCGCGAACAAGGTCTATATCTTCGGCGGATACACGGTTGCCGCCGATGGAACCGAAGTCTCGACGCCCGACGTCTTCGCGTTCGATCCACGCAGCAGCGCCTATCGGCGCATGGCGACGATGCCGGCGCCCGTCGACGACAGCGTTGCCTTCGCGTATCGTGACCGGTTCGTCTATCTCGTCAGCGGATGGCACAACGACGGCAACGTCGCGGCCGTGCAAGTCTTCGATACACAATCGAACACGTGGGCGCGGGCGACCGACTATCCCGGAACACCCGTGTTCGGTCATGCGGGCGGGCTCGTCGATCGCACGCTCGTGGTCGTTGGCGGCGTCGCGGCAGAAAAGCAGGCGAACGGCCGGAACAAATATGCTGCTTCGGATGAGGCCTGGTACGGCGAGATCGACGAGGCCGACCATCTCACCATTCGCTGGCAGCGCGTGCGCGCGCCGCCCATCAAGACGCGCTACCGGATCGCGGCGACCGGCAGTGCCCGGCTGAGCGCCATCGTCTTCGCGGGCGGGACAGACAATCCGTACAACTACGACGGCATCGGCTACGACAAGCGGGCAAGCGCGCCGTCGGCGGAGGTGTTCGCTTTCGACGTCCGGCGCGGGAATTGGATCGTCGCGGTGCCGAAACCGGTCGCCACGATGGATCATCGCGGGCTGATCGAGTGGGACGGCCGCTTCTATACATTGGGCGGCATGGACGCGAGACAGCGGGTCATCGGCGACCTGCTCGGTTTTGGTGTGGAAGGCGTCGCGCGCTAAGCGCGGCGCAGCGCGTTTGCCAGTTCGGTGCGGCTCTTGATCGTCACGCGCTCGAGTCCCAGCCAATCGCCGAGCGCGCGCAGCTCCGCTTTGAGACGCGGCGCGATCGCCGCCATCCGCGCGTTGGTTTCAATATGGCCGCCGAGCACGAGCAGGCGGCTCTTCTTGCGGTCGGACTTCAGGTCCACGCGCGCGACCAAACGGTCGCCCACAAGGAACGGCATGACATAGTAGCCGAAGGTGCGCTTGTGCTTCGGCGTGTAGAAGGCCAGGCGGTAGTGGAACTCGAACAGACGATCCGTCCGCGGCCGTGCCCATATCAAGGAATCGAAAGGCGAGATGAGGGCGGAGGCATCGACCGACGCCGGCGCCTTCGCGTCACGGTGCACGTAGGCTTGCTGTTTCCAGCCTTCGACAGTGACCGGCCGCAACGTCCGCTGATCAACGAGTTCGGCAAGCCGTGCCTTTGTGTCGGCCGCCGACAAGCGGAAGTAGTCTCGCAAGTCCGCTTCGTTCGCGACGCCGAACGCGTTGGCGGCGATCTCGACCAACGTGCGTTGTGCGTCCGCGACGGCGGGCGTTGGCGCACTTCGGATCTCTTCCGGGATCACGCGTTCCGGCAGGTCGTAGAGGCGTTCGAACCCACGGCGGCCGGCCGCGGTCAGCTGCCCCGTCCAGAACAGGTATTCGACGGCACGCTTGCCGACGCTCCAGCCCCACCAGTTGCCGGTCGATTTGCCGCCCTGCGAGAGTTCGCCGGCGCCGAGCGCACCACGCTCGCGGATTTCCTTCAAGACCGCGGCGATGAAGTCCGGGCGCTCCCTGGCGATGCGCGATAGGCCGCCCCACACACCGCGGCCCGCTCGCGCTTCGTCCATCCGCCAACGGAACAGCGGTTGTCGTTCGACCGGGATCAGCGAAGCCTCGTGTCCCCAATACTCGAAGAGCGCGCGAGGCGCACGCGCGGACATACGGTCAAGCGTTGCCGTCTCGTAAGCGCCGAGGCGCGAAAAGAGCGGCAGGTAATGCGAGCGGACGAGAACGTTGACGCTGTCGAGTTGAAGAAGGCCTATCCGCTTGATGGCGCGCAGCATCGCCGCACGTTTCGGCGTTCCCCGACGTTCCGGAAAGCCCTGCGCACGAAGTGCGATGCGCCGCGCGTCGCTGAGCGAGAGTGTTTCTGAGCCGGTCGGCGCTTTTCGATTGATGCGGGCCATAAGGGGAATTGGGTGCAGGGGTAGGATTTGAACCTACGACCTTCAGGTTATGAGCCTGACGAGCTACCGGGCTGCTCCACCCTGCGTCAATTCCTTGCACTTGCGGGCGGTTGTCGTGGCCGCGCAAAGTGTGTCCGCGTTTTATGACATATTGCGAAGGTCTGTCCACGGTCGAAATCAGGGGGAAGTATGTTCATCGGGCACTATGGACCGGCGTTCGCGGCCAAGGCCGTCGTGAAGACCGTGCCGCTGTGGGTGCTTTTCGTCGCCGCACAATGGGTCGATTTTCTGTGGGCCGGCTTCATTCTCGCGGGGATCGAGAAAATGCGGCTGATCACCAATTTTCTCGGCTTGTCGCCGCTCGATCTCTACTACATGCCTTATTCGCACGGCCTGCCGAGCGCCGTCTTGCTTTCGCTTTTGATCGGCGGGGTCGTCGCGGCTTTCTTTCCCAACAACCGCACGGCGATCGTCGTTGCCGTCGCTTTGGCGGCGTTCAGTCACTGGCTGCTCGACCTCATCGTCCATGCGCCGGACCTGCCGCTGATCTTCAACGAGATGAAGGTGGGCTTTGCTCTGTGGGGCTATCCGTATATCAGCGTGCCGACGGAGATCGGGTTCATGTTCGCTGGCCTATGGCTCTACGATCGCCATGTGCCGTCGGCCACGCGCACCGGCACGATCGCCTTATGGGTCTTCGGTTTCGCGATGGCGGCGCTGCAGGTTCAGAACACATTCTTCGGCGAACATCCGTCGACGCCGGAGGCGTTCGCGCAGCTCGCCCTCGTCGCTTACGTCGTGCTGGCGGTGCTCGCCGCGCTCGTCGACTATCTGCGCAAAGAAAAACGCCCCAGCGCAAAGCGCTAGGGCGTTCGGATCGTTTGCGAAGAGGATTTGGGTTCTGCTGGTCTGAGAGTTTATGTCGTCGGCGGGTCTGGCGGCGGCCTACTTTCCCGAGGCTTGAGCCTGAGTATCATTGGCGCTGGAGCGTTTCACGGCCGAGTTCGGGATGGGATCGGGTGTTGGCGCTCCGCAAGGGCCACCAGACCGGCGGACGACAGCGGTGTGTTTGGTTGGATTGATCGGTTGGTCCGATCGGATCTGATCTGAGTTTCGGCTGTTGCCGTCACTAGGCATGGATAAGGTTTGGAGGCTGAGGGCGTTCAAGCCAATCGAGCGATTAGTACGGCTCAGCTGAGCGCATTGCTGCGCTTACACATGCCGCCTATCGACGTGGTGGTCTTCCACGGCTCTCGAGCGAGACCTGGTTTTGAGGTGGGTTTCCCGCTTAGATGCTTTCAGCGGTTATCCCGTCCGCACGATAGCTACCCGGCTGCGCGGCTGGCGCCACGACCGGTCCACCAGAGGTGCGTCCATCCCGGTCCTCTCGTACTAGGGACAGATCCTCTCAAGTCTCGTACACCCACGGCAGATAGGGACCGAACTGTCTCACGACGTTCTAAACCCAGCTCACGTACCACTTTAATCGGCGAACAGCCGAACCCTTGGGACCTGCTCCAGCCCCAGGATGTGATGAGCCGACATCGA
>QKCS01000081.1 GCA_003246795.1 Alphaproteobacteria bacterium | reverse complement strand
GGCGGCGATCCACGACGTCGATCGCATGGCCGCGCCGTACGACGCGCTTCTGTTTCCGACCGCGGCGATCGTGGCGCCGCGTTTCGACGACGTGGCGGATGGGCACGCGTTCACCCAGGCGAACAGTCTCGCGTTGCGCAATGCGATGACAGTGAATTTCGTCGACCGCTGCGCGCTTTCCGTGCCGATGCACAGTGACGACGAGTTGCCCACAGGCCTTATGATCGTCGGCCCGACGATGGGCGACGCGCGGCTCTTCGCCGTGGGCGAGGCCGTGGAAGCGGCGTTGGGCGCCTAGGCCGCGTCGGCGACGGCGGCGTTCTTCGCTTTGCCGATGGGCGTGCCCGCGCCGAAGGTGATGGTCAGGGGCAGGGCGACGGATTTGGTCGGGCGCTGGAACAGCATCGCGCCTTCGCACTTGATCGTGCCGACGCCGGTGATGCGGCTGAGACGCGCCGACATGATGCGGCCGTTCTTCACGCGCAGGACGGCGGAGTCGATGTTGAGGCTGAGCGCCACGTCGAACTCCATCTCGGGTCCCAGGGGCGAGTGGTCGAGCATGATCTGTACGCGCGGTTTGTGGACCGAGCGGATCTCGTGCTTGGTCAGCGTGTGGTCGATGATCTGGTTCGCCGGATACTTCGCCTCGTCCGTGTAGGGCGCGAGATCGCGGCGGGCGCTCCACGCTTGCGCCAGGATGTCGACGATGCGCACGTCGAGCGCCGTCTTCAGCGCGTCCGTGATGCTTTCGCCGATATGGGTCTGCAGGATCGGCGGCGCTGCGGTCAGCAGCGTTTGGATGCCGCGTAGCGCGCCCGTGGCGGCAAAGGCGGCCAGGCCCTCTTTGCGCACATGCGGACTGTCGAGATCGAAGAAGGTGATCAGCGAGGCGGACGACGTCATGCGGCGGCTCCCTTCGGGATGAGTTCGATGTGCGTGCCGGGCGCGTCGATGGCGGCCGTGGCTTTGACGACGAAGCGCAGGTCGAGGCCGCGCTGCTCCGCGCCCACGATGCGGACGGTGCGGTCGTCGAGGCCGTCGGAGATCAAACGCGCGGTCACGCGGCCCAACGTGCGAACGCGGTGATTGCGCCAGTAGAGCGTGGCGCCGCCCAAGACCGCGACGACGGAGGCGATCACGACCCAGAGCGGCAAGCCGCGCTCGCGCTGCACGGGGGTCGCGATCGGCGCCTCGACCACCGCTTCAGGCGGCGGCTGCGGCTCGAAGATCGAGGTCGGCGGGCGCGAGGCGACGGGCTCGGTCACGGGCGGTGTTTCGGGTTCGCCGAACGTCGGCGTTTCGAGGACCGGCGGTTCCACTGTCTCGGCGGGCGGCGGCTCTACTACGACCGGTTCCTCGGCCGGGGGCGCTTCTTCCTTCGGCGGCGGGGTGACCGGTTCGGCGACGACGGGTGGGGCGGCCGCCTCGACGATTTGGCGCGGCGGCAGCGGGAAATGTTCCACGGTGATGGACGGTACGCGCGGCGGCGGCGGGATCACTTCGTGCGGCCGTATGGGACGCTTCGGCGGCGGAGGCGGCCGCGTCGTCGTCGGCTCGACGGAAGGCGGCGCCACGGCGGGGATCTCGGCGGTCGCCCGGACGAGCGGGCGGCGTGGTTCGCGCTTCGGCGGAATGCGGCTCTTGCGCTCGTCGCCCGCCTCGACGATCGGCGCCATCTTGCCGAAGGCCTTGGCGTCGTAGGTGCGCAAGCGACAGACGCCGACGGGACGGTTCGCGTTCGCGGGTTCGTAAATCGCGTCGCGGCAGACCGTGCGCTTGCGGCAGGCGGCCCAACATTGCGCAAGCTCCGCGGCCGGGTCGTGCTTCAGCTTGCGCAGGCCGAAGAAGTCGAAGGGCAGCGCATTGACGACGACGCCCATGGGGCCCGCGTCGATCTTCGTCTTGCCGACTTCGACCATGCGGTAGTCGCGTTCGTCGCCGTCGGGTTGGATGGCGAGGATCACGAAGTCGGTGAGCAGACGCTCTTTGTCGACATGCACGCCATTGTTCTTCTGCACGTCGTCGGCACGAGCGACGGCGAGGAGGGCCAACAACGCGGCGAAACTTGCGATGGAATACCAGAGGCGCCTCGCGGCCATGGCGCTCGCTCCCCCGAATCATGTTCACGAAAACGCTAGAGCGCCGCGTGCGGGTTTGCGAGGGCGCGAACCGTCAAAGCGATTCGGCTGTGACCGATCTGCCGTCACATGACAGGCGTGAGATAAGCCGCGAAAATGCCCGACAAAACGATGCCGTCGAAGGTTCCCGCGCCGCCGATCGAGGCGACGCCGACCGGCGCGCGGATGAAATCTTTGATATGGAAAAGATCGGCGCCGATAACGGGGCCCAAAACGCCTGCGACAAACGCGACCGGCGGCGCGATTTCGGGCGCCAAGAAGACGGCGGACAGGACGGCCGTCAGCGGTGCAACGAAGCCGGGCATCACAATGCCGACACTCGGAACAGGCGTCGCCGCGAGATAGCAAACGAACGTGTTGATCGCGACGGCGAGCGCAACCGCAGATAGTGCTTCCTGCCCGAGCGGCACAATGAAGCCCAGCTGATAGAGCGCGATGCCGACGGGAATGAGGCAGCCACCGACGTTCACGGCGATGATTGTTTCGCTCCGCTGTACCATCCAGCGCGGCATCGTCTTGTCGAGTCCGAACACGGACAGCGGATGCGACCACACCGGCTTTTCCTTCACGATGCGCTTCACCGGGATGTTGATCAGACCGCCGATGATGATGGCGAGCACCAGGCGAAACGCCCAATCGGGTGTGATGTGAAGTTTTTGTAAGCCTGCGAGCGCGACCTGCCCGAAGACGATCGGGAACAGGATCAGCATGACGAACCCGACCAGCATCGAGAGGCGATTTGAAGTAGGCATGGCCGGCCTTTCGTGAACGCGTCGCAAAGGGGATCGCGCCCCCTTTGCGACATTACCTATGAGCGTTCAGGCGCGAGTCAACTTCACGTCAGGTTCTCGGCGAAGAACTTCAGTGTGCGGCTCCAGGCGAGTTCGTGCGCGGCCTTGTCGTAGCTCGCTCTCTCGTCGCAGGAGAATCCGTGGTCTGCGTCGTACACGAAAATCGGTACGTTCGGGCGCGCCTTGCGGATTTCTTCGACCGACGACAGCGGGATGTGCGTGTCCTTCGCGCCGAAATGCATGATGACGGGACAGTGCGGCTTGTCGTTGGCCATGCGCGAGATCTGGCCGCCGTAGTAGCAGGAAGCCGCATCGACCTTCAGGCGCGTCGCCGCGCCCCAGGCGCAGGTGCCGCCGAAACAAAAGCCGACGACGCCGACCTTGCCGGCATGCGCGACGTGGGCACGCGCCGCTTCCATGTCGATGATGGCCTTCGCGAAGTCAATCTTCGGCACGACCTGCATCGCGCGCTGTATGCCGTCTTGGTCGTAACCGGTTTCGAAGTCGCGCTCGTAGCGGTCGAACATCGCGGGGGCGACGGCGAGATAGCCTTCCTTCGCGAAGCGCTCGGTGACGTTGCGAATGTGGTTGTTGACGCCGAAGATTTCCTGCACGACGACGAGCGCCGCTTTCGGTTTGCCTTCGGGTTGGGCTTGCCAGGCTTTCAGATGATGTCCGTCGGAAGCCTTGAGTTCGATCCAATCGGCCATATCGGCGCGCCTTTCCTGTGACTTTCGGTGGAACTTCATCTGAACGCCGCGCACGTGTCGCGTCAACCGCGTTCGGGCGTTCTAGCGCAGATCGAAGGACGGGATTTCGCCTTTGAAGCCGACAGGTGCGAACACCGGCTCGATCCCGTCTTCGTTCTCGACGATGCGCAGGACGCGGCGATCGCAGGCGTTGCGGATCTCGGCGACGCGTTCGGGCGTCGGCGGATCGAGCTTGGCCTTGCGGCAGCGCGCGGCGAGAGCGTCGTCGCCCGCGCCGGCGTCGGGCGCGCAATAGAGGCCCGTGCCGTCTTCCTCCGCTTTGAACTGCACGCCGCGACCTTCGAATTGCTCGGCGAGATGGTTCAAGACGTGGATCTTCGTGATCGCGTCCTCGCGGCCCAGGCGGCGTGTCGCGCGGTGCATGTCGGTGAGCGGCACGGCTTCGATTGCGCGCAGCGCCAGGCTTTCGCCGGGGTGCGCCGCGTAGTGCACGCGCACCATCAGGCCGTAGTCGCGGCAGACGTCGAACTTGCCCATGTTCTGCATGCCCCAGTGCAAGAAGTTACCGAGGCCGTAGAACACGGGTTTGCCCTCGACGAGTTCTAT
>QKCS01000112.1 GCA_003246795.1 Alphaproteobacteria bacterium | reverse complement strand
GCGGATGGACACCGGAAACACCGGCGACCGCCCGGTCAACCGCGCAATGAGTGCTGCGCTATGGACGATGTGACCAAGAAGACCAATACCGCTGTCGCTGAAACCTTGGGCGTCGGGACGTCCTCTCACCACACATCCGGCTGGAGGCGCGTCTTCCTATGGGGCGGCATTGTCATCGTGCTCGTGGGCACAGGTACCACGTGGTGGCTGACACGCAACGGCAACTCCGTTCGTTATGAAACCCAGGCGGTACAGCGCGGTGATCTCACTGTCACCGTCAGCGCGACCGGCAACTTGCAGCCGACGAAGAAGGTCGACGTCGGTATCGAAGTATCCGGCACAATCCGCAGCGTTGACGTCGACTACAACGACAAAGTGAAAGTTGGCCAGATACTGGCGCAACTCGATACAACCAAGCTCGAAGCGAATCGGCTGCAGGCGCAAGCTGCGCTCGAAGCCGCGCGCGCCAAGGTGCAGCTGGCGCAAGCGAGCGCACAGGAAGCCAAAGCACAACTGGCGAGGCTTAAACAGGTGCAGGCGCTGAGCGGCGGCAAGGTGCCGGCGCAACACGAACTCGACACGGCGCAGGCGGCGCTCGAACGCGCGCAGGCCGATGAAGCGAGCGCCCGCGCCGCGGTAGCGCAGGCGCAAGCGACGCTCGAAGCGACGCGAACCGACTTGAGCAAGGCCGTTATTCGCTCGCCCATTAACGGCGTAGTTCTGGCGCGTTCGGTCGAGCCCGGGCAAACCGTTGCGGCAAGCTTCCAGGCACCGGTGCTATTCACCATCGCGGAAGACCTGTCAAAGATGGAGTTGCAGGTCGACGTGGACGAAGCCGACGTCGGGAGCGTGAAGGCAGATCAGCCCGCGACTTTCACTGTCGATGCCTATCCGGGCCGCAGCTATCCGGCCCGCATTAAGACCGTCTACTTCGGATCCAAAACCGTGGAGGGCGTCGTCACGTACAAGGCGGTACTTACGGTCGACAACTCCGACCTTTCGTTGCGGCCTGGGATGACGGCGACCGCAGTCATCACGGTGAACGAAGTGCGAAATGCGCTACTCGTGCCAAACGCGGCGCTGCGCTTCGCACCACCGGCGCAAATACCGGCAGCGAATAAGTCGAATAGCGGCGGCCTCATCGGGCGCCTGTTTCGCCCGCCGCACTTCGACACCAAGCGGCCGGAGAACATCAAAGGCCCGAAGCAGCGCGTCTGGACGGTTCGGGACGGTACGCTCCAGCCAATCGACATCACGACCGGAGCGACCGACGGCGCCATGACGGAAGTGAAGGCCGGCACGCTCGAGGCCGGCACGCTGGTCGTGACCGGTACCGCGACGGTGCGCTGATGCCGGGAGTAGCCCCTACGCTCGCGGACACACCACCGCTGATCGAGCTGCGCGGCGTCACCAAGGTCTACGGCACCGGCGCCGCGGCGATGCACGCGCTGCGCGGGGTGGATCTGCGCGTTGCCGCCGGTGAATTCGTCGCGGTGATGGGTCCGAGCGGCTCCGGCAAGAGTACGTGCATGAATATTCTTGGCTGCCTCGACACACCGACCAGTGGAACGTATTTATTTGAAGGCGTGGATGTCGGCGCGCTCGACCGCAACCAACGCGCGCTGCTCCGCCGTCATTATCTCGGCTTTGTCTTCCAAGGTTACAACCTGCTGAATCGAACATCCGCGCTCGAAAACGTCGAGCTACCGCTGATTTACCGCGGCGAAAGCGCCGCGACGCGGCACGACCGGGCGCGGCGTGCGTTGGCGTCGGTTGGCCTCGATGGTTGGGAAGATCACACGCCCGGCGAACTTTCCGGCGGGCAGCAACAGCGCGTCGCCATCGCCCGCGCCATCGTCACTGAACCCGCCGTGCTGCTCGCGGATGAACCGACCGGCAACCTCGACACCGCGCGCTCGCGCGAAATCATGGATTTACTGACGACATTTAATCGCGAACATGGGATCACGATTCTCATGGTGACGCACGAAGCGGACATGGCCGCGTACGCAAAGCGCGTGGTGCACTTTGTCGATGGCCTGGTGGAATCGGACAAACAGCGTGAACGCACGGTGCCGGCGTGAGTTGCGAAATCAGAGTCCGGATTAGCTTCCAGGGGGGCGGCCCATGCCGTTAATGCTCTGGAACGCCCTGATCCTTGCGTTGCGCTCTATCCAGCGCAACGCCATGCGTTCGTTCCTGACGACCCTCGGCGTCATTATCGGCGTCGCGGCCGTCATTATTATGGTTACGCTCGGCAGCGGAGCGACCGCTCAGGTCACTCGGCAGATCGCGAGCCTCGGCAGCAATTTGCTTGTGCTGATCCCGGGTCAGATGGGACCGGGCCGGGCGGCAAGCGTGAGCCCGTTTCGCGAAGACGACGCGCAAGCCGTCGCGCGCGACATCGCTCATCTGCGCGCGGTCGCGCCGGTCGCCTCACGCGCGGTGACCGCCGTCGCCGGCAACCGCAGCTGGTCCACGATCGTGACCGGCACCACTAACCAGTACTTCCTTGCCGGTAACTGGTCGATCGCCAACGGTCGCATGTTCACCGAAAGCGAACTGCGCGCCGGCGCCGCGGTATGCGTCATCGGCGCGACTGCCCGGCGCGAGCTATATGTCACGGAAGACCCGGTCGGCTCGCGGCTTCGCATCAAGAACATTTCGTGCGACGTCGTGGGGTTGCTGGAATCGAAGGGTCAAGCCGGACTCGGCCGAGATCAGGACGACGTCATCGTCATTCCTCTGCGCACGTTTCAGCGACGCATCGCCGGCAATCAAGACATTCAGTCGATTCACGTGTCCGTCGAAGACGGTGCGTCGATCGACAAAGCGCAGGAAGCAATCGTTGCGCTCTTGCGGGAGCGGCGCCACGTGGGTCCGAACGAAGACAACAATTTCTCCGTCATCGATACGCGCCAGATCGCGCAAACCCTGAGCGGGACGACGCAGGTGCTGACGTTGCTGCTCGGTGCGGTCGCGGCGGTGAGTCTCGTCGTCGGCGGTATCGGCATCATGAACATCATGCTCGTCTCCGTCACCGAGCGCACGCGCGAGATCGGCATCCGGCTCGCCATCGGCGCGCTCGAACGCGAGGTGCTGATGCAGTTTCTCGTCGAAGCGGTTGTGCTGTCTTCCTTCGGCGGCGTCGTTGGGATTCTGTTCGCCCTCGGCAGCTCGGCGCTGCTTGCCCGCTTACTGCAAGTGCCGTTCGTATTCAGTCCCGGCATCATCGCCCTCGCCTTTCTGTTCGCGGCCGCGGTCGGCGTGGTTTTCGGCATCTTCCCCGCACGCAAGGCCGCGCGGCTCGATCCGATCGATGCATTGCGACATGAATGAAAGCACGAGCCGCAGGAGTCGGCGCAAATAGCGTTGCGATCCAGGCGCACGATACCTCGCACGCCTTCAGGACCTCAGAACCACGTTATGAACTCTATATTTATTAGTGTGTCCGGGCTCGCGCTGTTGAGTCCGATCGAGCCGTCGAGCCGTAACGTCTGGCGGGTACTCAGGTTGTGCAACCAACCTGCGCTGAGCAGCTGAGTGTCGTCCACGCCCGGCAGGACGCTCTGACGCACGTCGAATGAGGCGTAAACTTCCTCCGCCCCGACGTAGTGTGAAACGCCAAGGCTATACAGCCAGGTGTCGCGGTAATCGACGGTTGATGTGTCCCCCTTGCGGATGTAGCCGAAGCTGAAAAACGGTTTGTTGGGGCCCACGGTGTAGTCGAATTCCGCGAACGCGCCAACGTCGGATTCGCCCGTGCCGAGTCCTTTATCTTCGTCCGCCGTCGGAACCTTCCATAACAGCGAACCGATCAACGAAAGCCGCTGCTGCGCCGGCGGGACAATGTCCCATTCACCGAGCACGCGCACGTCGCCGAGACCGTTTTCGGTGTCGCTGTTTTCAACGACGTAGTACGGGATCACTACGGATACACGAAACGTCTCCCAACGCCGCCCGAACCCGACGCTCGCGCCGTAGACCGAAACATCCGGCGCAATGCCCACTTCGGCTGTGGTTGGATTCACCATGCGCCCGGAGCCACCGCCTTGCATGGCGCCAGCCGCTGTCGCCGACAAAAACATCGCCGTTATGGCGCAAGACAGAATAACAAGCTGCTCAATGTGTCGCATGAAGGTCCGTGCACTTCGATTGCGTGGAGTGTATCGCGCACGCGACGCATGCTTTTGACGGAAGTCAAAAGTTGACGGGCTGGAAGCGAATAGATTAGCGCTACTTTTTACT
>QKCS01000308.1 GCA_003246795.1 Alphaproteobacteria bacterium | reverse complement strand
ACCAAGCGCTGGTCGACTACCTCGAAGCGCTATGCGCGCGCGCCTATTTCTTCGTCTACGGGACGCGCACGACGCTCCTCGAACGCCTGCAGCGCTTCTTCGCCTTCGACTGGCCGCTCGCCGTTCGCTCGCTGTGGCGCGAGACGATCGCCTCCGCGCTCATCATGCTCGCTGGGGCGATCACCGCGTTCGTTCTCGTAAGCGGCGATCCCGACTGGTACTCGGCCTTCGTCTCACCGGAGATGGCGGGCGGCCGCGACCCGTCCGCAACGACCGAGTATCTCCGGGGCACCATCTACAACGAGGACGACGAAACCAACGGGCTTGGCGTGTTCGCGACGTTCCTCTTCACGCACAACGCCCAGATCGCCATCTTCGCGTTCGCCCTGGGCTTCGCGTTTTGCCTGCCGAGTTCGCTGCTTCTCGCCTACAACGGCTGCACGTTGGGGGCGATGATGGCAGTCTTCGCCGCGCGCGGTCTCGGGTTCGAGTTCGCGGGCTGGATCTTCATCCACGGCGTCACCGAACTGCTGGCGGTCATTCTTGCAGGAGCCGCTGGCCTGAGGATCGGTTGGTCGATCGCCTTTCCGGGAAACCTGAGCCGCATCGCCGCGGCCGAGCATGGGGGACGCGAGGGCGCCGTCGTCATGATGGGCGTCGTCGTGATGCTGTTCATCGCGGGCCTTCTCGAAGGTTTCGCGCGCCAGCTGATCACGTCGGACGCGATCCGCTGGACCATTGCGATCGCAACCGCCGTCGCCTGGTCGCGCTATTTTTACAGGGGCTCACGCCTTGGCTTCGCTCGCTAATCCCGCCGACGCCGATGCGCGCGCCCTCGTCACGCCGGAGGGCGTCGACCTGCGCGTGCGCTTGGCCGCGGTCAGCGAACGCGGCATCGCCCTCATCATCGACCTCGTGATCATCGTCGGCAGCCTGCTCGCGCTCACCATCTTCGTCATGTCCGTGTTCGTCGGCGACGGCAGCGGATCGGTGGCCGCAATCATCTGGCTTCTTGGTTTCTTCGTGCTCAGGAATTTCTACTTCACCTATTTCGAGGCCGGCCGCCGCGCCGCGACGCCGGGCAAGCGTCTGATGGGTCTTCGCGTCGTCGCCCGCGATGGCGCGGCCCTCACCGTCGACGCCGTCGTCGCCCGCAACGCCATGCGCGAACTCGAACTCTATCTGCCGGTGATATTCCTGTTTTCGCGCGGCACGGACATCGAAGCCTGGATCATCCTCTCGGGCATCGTTTGGTGCGGCATCTTCGTCTTGTTCCCGATGTTCAACCGCGACCGCCTTCGCGCCGGCGATTTGATCGCGGGAACATGGGTCCTAAAGGCGCCGAAACAGACCCTTCTGCCCGACCTCGCCGAAGACCGGCCCGCCGTCGCCGACACGGCGTTCGCCTTCACGACCGCCCAACTCGACGCTTACGGCGTCAAGGAACTCCAGGTGCTGGAGTCGGTGCTGCGCCAAGCAGACGCGGCCGCCATGGAAGCCGTCGCCGAACAGATCCGCATCAAGATCGCCTGGACCAAACGTCCCGACGAAAGCGACCAGGAATTCCTCAGCGCCTACTACGCCAGTCTCCGCCAACGCCTCGAGCAGCGCCTATTGTTCGGCAAGCGCAAGCGCGACAAGCACGACCGGACGTGACCGCTCAGGCAAACACCTGCGCGAGTTCCGATACCCCGACGCCTTCCTTGATCTGCCGCAGCTCGAAATAGATCGCCGCGCCACCGACGGTCGCGACCATCGAGGTCAGCACCTGCAACGCAACCATGACGATCAGCGCGACCAGCGACGGTCCCTCGGGCGATAGTCCAGACATGGCCCCGACCATTCCCGGGATCGCCAATCCGATGATCGTGTAGAGCACCAAGAGCATAATCACGTAGAGCACGACGAGACCGAGAATCGCCCAACGATGATTCTGCGTCAGCGTCGAACTCCGGCCCATCGACGCGAACACGCCGACCTTCTCGACCACGAGCACGGGCGCCGCGACCGCCCAGCGCAACGCGAGATAGATGCCGGGGATGACCAGCAAAAGCAGCCCCGCCATGATCCCCAGCGCCATCATGATGCCAAGCCCGATCAACGGAAGCAGCACGGCGAGCCCGGTGCTCACCGCGGCGCCCAACGACACGCCTTTGCCCGAAAGGTCGTCGACCGACGCGCGCGTCAACGCCGCCTGCAGCACCAGTCCGGCAACGGCTGATACGATGGCGGCCAGCGCGCCCACGAGACCCGCTGCACCCGGATCGGGTTGTACGAGCGACGGCTGGATCAGCATGACGATTGCCGCTGGTGCGCCCACAAAGATCAACGACAGAACGAAAAAGGGAACGAAGTTCCGCCCGATCAGATTGAACGTGCGCGACACCACGCGCCCGAAATCGAATTGCGCACCGCTTCCGTCAGCGACCGTCATGGCCCGTGGTCCTCCGCTTGCGCCTGTCGAATCAGGCGGTCGGAACCAGTAGTGGCACCCGCGGCCTAACGAGAAGTGAACGCCGGCGTCTCCGCGCGAAGCAACGCCGCGTCGTCTTCGGGCAAGGACGGATTGATCGGCAAGCCGGACCCAAGTTCGAACCCGCCCGGCACCGTAGGCTGCGGCGCGATGCGCAGGCACCAATGCAGCGCCGGCGCTCCCATCTCGCGCACCGGCGCCGTGTCGACCACGAACTTGTAGGGCGGATTGTGGAGAACGGCATCGAGTCGCCTCAACGCATCGCGAAGCGACTCCGCCAAGAGCGGAATCTCGCCCATCCGCAGTTCGCCGAAGTCCGCCTGATGACGCTTCGGCACGATCCGAACTTCGAACGGCGCGCTCGCCGCGAACGGCACGAGCGCTATGAACGCATCATTCTCCTTCACAAGGCGCACCCCGTCGCGTGCCTCGTGGGCGAGGACATCGCACAGAACGCATCGCCCGTGCTTACTGTAGTAGGCAACCATCGCCGCCCGCCGCGCCTCGACCAGCGGCGGCACGCGGTCGATGGCAATGATCTGCGCATGCGGATGCTGCAGCGACGCGCCCGCCACGCGTCCGTGATTTCGAAACAAGACGACGGACTCCGCACCCGGCGTCGTCGCAAGCGCGCTGTACCTGTCGCGATACGTCGCGATCACGGCGGCGACCTCGTCGCGCGTCATGGTCGCAAGATCCGCATCGTGGCGCGGGCTTTCGATGATGACTTCGTGACTGCCGACGCCGGGCGCCGTCCGATAGAACGCGGACGCGGGCGAGGCGCGGCCGTCGCCCTCGGTAACAGCAGGGAATTTGTTCGGCACAGTGCGCGTGCGCCAAGCCTTACCCTCGGGCGCTTGCGCGATGATCGAGGGAAGCTGCGCTTCGTTTCCCGGACAGAACGGGCAATCGGGATCAACCGCCGGAACACGTTCGTTTCGCTCGAACCGATGGCTGTGCGGCCGGCCGTCGCGTTCGGGCGCTACAATCACCCAGCTGTCCGTGGTCGGGTCGCGCCGCAATTCGCTCATCGCTGGATCATCCGTCGGCCGCCCGGCGCAGGCGAAAATTCGCCTCGAACGAACCGATGAGATCGAACCACTCCTCCATCAGTCGCGTCATCAGAAAGTTCTTGCGCACGCTCTCGCGCGCCGCAGAACCGATCGTTTCCCGCAAAGCGCGATCCTTGAGAAGCCGCACGATTCGTTCCGCCGCTTGTTCGACGGAATCGACCAGGAACCCGTTCACGCCGTCCTGGATCTGGTGACGGATGCCGCCCGTGTTGCCACCGACCACAGCAGCGCCTTTCCACATCGCCTCGGTGACCGTCAGGCCGAACCCCTCGCGGATCGACTTCTGAAGCACGACCGCCGCGCGTCGTTGCAGCGCGTTCACCAGCGCGGAGTCCTGCACCGACAGGATGTGGATCCGTTCGCCGCGGCACTTGCACAAGGACTCGAACACCTCTTGGCCTTCCGGATCGTCCGTCGCGACGTTGCCCACCAGAACCAGCGTGCAGTCGACCTCTTTCCGCGCAATCCGGAAGGCGTTGATGACGCCTTGCGGATCCTTCCATTTGTCGAAGCGCGAGATCTGAACGATGAGCGGCAGATCGGTTGGAATATTGTAGCGCTGCAGCCGCTCGTCGACCTCGGCCTCGCTCAGATCCTTGTTGGTCGTCGAGAACGGATTGATCGCGGGCATGATGAACCGCTGGGGCAAGTCGAGCTTTTGGCCGTATTCCGGCAACGACAACACCGCCGCGTCGTAGCATTC
>QKCS01000036.1 GCA_003246795.1 Alphaproteobacteria bacterium | reverse complement strand
AGCCCGCCAGCAGCAGCAGTCCGTAGGTTCGTCCGACGCGCCGCGCCACGAACAGGGGCAGAAACAGCGCGGCGGTCGCCGCCAACATCACCCACAAATCCACGCTCCTCAGCTGCGGATCGATTTCGACCGGCCCCAACAGCGAGGCCACGCCAAGGATCGCCAGGATATTGTAGATGTTCGACCCGATGACGTTGCCGAGCGCGATGTCGGAGTGCCCGCGCAGCGCCGCGACCGCGGCCGTCATCAACTCGGGCAATGAGGTGCCTGCGGCGACCAGCGTCAGTCCGATCACTGCTTCGGAGATCCCATTGTCGCGAGCGATGTTGATCGAGCCCTTGACCAGCGCTTCGGCGCCAAGCAGCAGAAGCGCGAACCCCACAAGAATGAGGCCGAAGTCGACAAGCGCCGAATGCGGCGCGACGCGAAAGAACCGCGATTCCGACACCGGTACGTCGCGGCCATATTCCTGACTATAGGAGATGAGCAAGACGGCCAGGAGGATCGCGAGGAACAGAACGCCCTCCGGCGCTCCCAACACTTGGTTGTGCCACGCAAGCCAGATCAGAAGTCCGGCGGACAAGAAGGCGAACACGCTGTCTCGACCGATCGCGCGAAGGGGCACGCAGATCGGCGAAATGATCGCGGTCACGCCAAGGATCAGCAGCACGTTCAGGATGTTCGATCCGACGACGTTGCCGAGTGCAATGCCGTAGGCCTTGTTCGCCGCCGCGTTCACACTGACCAGCAGCTCCGGCGCCGACGTTCCGTACGCAATGATCGTCAGGCCGATCAGTAGGGGCGAAACGCGAAACCGTCGGGCAACCGCTACCCCGCCCCTGACGAGCGATTCGGCCCCGAAAATCAGCAGGGCGAACCCCGTCGCGGCCAACAGATAGTCGTTCGTCCAGATATCGCCCATCACGTCCCCCGCCGATTTCCCCCAAACTGGTGGGGACATGACGGATCGTCAAGGCGACCCGACCAACGGGCGAGTCTAGTGGTCTATGAACCTCCTCCGCGTGTGTTTTCGCCTCGTCGTGCCGTGTCATTCGTCGCCGAAGAAGGTCAGCACAGCGTCGGCCGTGGCCTGGCCCAGCGCCTGCGAATAGGCCGGCGTCGCGTCGTCGTCGAGTTCGATGGTCATGCCGGGTGCGTTCAACGTCGTCAGCGCCCAGTTCTTCGCAGCCCCCGGGTTCTTCGCCGAGAAGGACCATCTCGGCAGCGACGAAAGCCGCCCCTCGAACGTCGACCTCAAGTGCGGCACGAACGCCGCCGTCGGGGATGTATTCTGCAGGGGCGGCGCGTAGAGGACGCTGCGCTTCGTCGAGTGGAAGTCCAAGAACACGACAACCCGTTGCTGCGCCGCTTCGGACTCGACAAATCGGCCGAGCGTTCGTGTTTCCGGTTGGCTCCACACGCCCCAATCGCGGTTGAGGTCCTTACCGCCGGCATTGTGCCGCCAGTTTCCCCGCATCACGCCGTCGGGATTCGTCATCGGCGCAAGTACAATCCGGTGTTTCGAACGAAAGGCGCGCGCTTTCGCGTCGTTGGCGACCAGGCGCTCGACGAAAGCCCGAAACGCGGCCGCGCCCGTCGTTTCGGGTGGGTGTTGGCGCGTCAACGCCACGATCAATCCGTCGCCGGCCTCGCCGCCGCCGCGAAAGCCGATCAGAGGGCGTCCATCGACGGATTTGCCGTATTCGACCTGTTCGAAGTCAACAGGTCCCAGAACGTTGCGCGCCCAGGCGAGCATCGCATCCGGCGTTTCGATCGCTTGCGCGGCGACGAAGGTCTGCCCTTTCGCAACGTCGATCGTGAAGCGCGCACGGTCGTTCTTGTTGTCGACGTCCCCCCTGCTCTTCACGTGCCGCCAGACGCGTCCGTCCGTCGTCCATTTCGGATGGTAGCGGTGATTGGCGCCGTCATAGGCAAGCGTCACGCGCAGTTGCGTTTCCGCATCCGCGTCCAGCTTGAAGGCGAACCACGGGCTCGGGTCGATCGGCTTGTTCTCCGGTTCGACGGAAAGCGTCAGTTCCCCGTCGCTCGATTCAAGACAGCGATGATGTCCCGCAGCGGCAAAATCGACGGACACCTTCACGGAACCCACCACGCAGATCGGATCGGCCCGAGCGGCGCCGGCACCGGCGACGCACAAGCCCACGGCAACAACAAAACTGTATCCAGCCCCGATCCACGCATCACCCTCGCCCCTTCTACTTCCTTGGCGTCCCCCAGCCGCGCTCGGGCGGAAACACGTAGCCGTCCTCGAACCGAACCGGCGTCTCGCGGTCCTTCGACAGCCACCACGGCCCGTCTAAATCGACGAAGTCGGCCCCTTGCGCGACATGCAAGGCGGGAACGATGCCAAGCGACGTGCAAATCATGCAGCCGACCATGACCTGAAGGCCAAGGCGGCGCGCCTCATTGCGCATCTCAAGCGCTTCAGTAAGACCACCTGTCTTGTCGAGCTTGATGTTCACCGCCTGATAACGTCGCGCCGTTTGCGCCAAGTCGTCGCGCACGTGCGCTGCTTCGTCCGCGCACAGCGGCACCGCGGGCTTCATCCCTTCGAGCGCACTGTCCTGGTCCGCGGGGATCGGCTGCTCGAGCAACGACACGTCGAGGTCGGCCATTCGAGGCAGAAGAGACCGAAGTTGCGCGGCCGTCCAACTCTCGTTGGGGTCGACGATCAGGCAGGCGTTCGGCGCGGCCTCGCGAACCGCGCGAACGGCGGCTTCCGGCTGTGCCTCGTTCACCTTCACTTTGATCAGCGGCGACTCCGCAATCGCCTTCGCCGCCGTCGCCATCTTGTCGGGCGTATCGAGCGAAACCGTGACGGCCGTGATCAGCGGTTGCGGAGGGGCGGTGCCGGTCATCTGCGCGACGCTCATGCCCGAAAGCTGCGCTTCCAAATCCCAGATCGCGCAATCGACCGCATTCCTGGCCGCGCCTGGCGGCAGCAAGTGCAACTCGCCCCGCGTGAACTCGGGGCCGAGCACGACTGCAATCTGTTTGATCTGCGCAAGAACGCTGTCGACTGTCTCGCCATAGTGCGCATAGGGCACGCACTCGCCGCAACCGACCGCATCCCCCGCCCGAATCTCGGCGACGGCGACTTCGGCGGCGGTCTTTTCGCCGCGCGAAATGCGAAACGGCCGGCTCAGCGGCCAGCGTTCGCTACGGGCCGTGGGTCGCCAAAGCATTCCTGAATCCGATCTACAATTCGCGCGACGCCGTCGACGACGGGGTCCTGCACCGGCAGACCCAGCCGTTTTTCAATAGCGGTACGAACGCCCGCCGCCTCGGCCGGTTTGAGGTTCGACGTGTTGAGTGAGACGCCGACGGCAATCACGTCAGGATTGGTCAGCCGCGCGGCGTGCAGATTCCCGTCCAACACGTCCGCGAGATCCGGCATGCTTCGCGCCGGCAAGCCGCGCATATGCGGGCGTCCCGGTTCGTCGCAGAGGACGATCGCATCCGGTTGCGATCCGTGAAGCAGACCCAGCGAAACGCCGGCGTAGGACGGATGGGCGAGATTCCCCTGCCCTTCGATGATGTCCCATCCCCCGTCCTGTCGTGCCGGCGACAGCGCCTCAACCGCGATCGCGGCATCCACGGCGCTGCCGCCGCGCTTCAGGACGGCAAGGCCGGCCGCCGTCGCCATCGGGTGGGCCGACGGGACAAAGATCTGCCGTTGCGCGGGCGCCGGATCGGCGGAAGACGCGATCGCCAGAACAAGCGCGCTGACGGCGACCGCCATTAACGCACGTCCGATCCGCACGAAACCCGTCGCCGCGACCGCACTCATGATCCATCTCCCGAAGCGTCACGCGACGAAGCCATGCCCGAAAAACACAGGCCAATGCCCAGACCTGGGTTACGTATAATCAAAGGGAATAGGACGCACCGGCGCACGGCATATAGAAACACTCGGGCAATACGGGAACACATGACATGACCGACGTCGCGCCAGGTGCTTGGGCGGCCAATCTCACGCCCCTGAACGGCGACCTCAGCATCGACTTGGAGGCCTACATCGCGCACGTGCGCTGGCTCTTGGGCCGTGGCTGCGCAGGCATCGTCGCGCTCGGCACTACGGGCGCGGCCAACTCGTTCTCGGTCGATGAACGCCTTCAAGTGATCGAAGCGCTCGCCAAAGCAACCATCCCACCGGCCCGCGTCATCGTGGGCACCGGCTGCTGCGCTGCGCCCGACACGGTGACGCTCACGCGCGCCGTCTTGGACGCCGGCTTCTCGACGGTT
>QKCS01000319.1 GCA_003246795.1 Alphaproteobacteria bacterium | reverse complement strand
ACGGCGCGCACGGAGGCGCGCGCCGCATTTGTTGCGGACAAGCGCAGGTCGCGGCGCGCTTCGACCGACAAGCGATCACCCTTCGCTGCTTCGTCCCAGGCGCGTGCGATGCTCTCGCGGAAGAACGCGCGGGCCGCGCGGACCAATGCCTCGGCCTCGGCTACGTCTTCTTGCGTCTTGGCGCGGGCGGCGAGCGGCTTGCGGTGACCTTCGGGCGTCTTGCCGCCGGCGATCCGCACGAGTTCGTCGATGGAGGCGCGCGCGAGGCCCAGCATTACCGACGCAATGCCCGCCGCCAGCATGCCGAAGACCGGGAAGGCGTAGAGCGGGCGGGCGAGCGGTTTGTCGGTCATCAGCCCCGCGCTCATCGCCTTCGGCACGCGGCGGTTCGTGATCGCAAAGTCCTGGCTTCCCGTGCCGCACAGGCCCGACACGTCCCAATTGCCCATGAGTTCGGCTTGATCGATCGGCACCATGACCATGCGCGAATCCGGAATGCCGGAGGGCATCAAGACCGGCGCGCCGTCCCGCATCACAACGCAGCCGCCCATGATCGCCGTCGCGCTCGGCGAATTCGAACCCCACTGCCAACGGCCGTTGACGACGTAGTGGTCGCCGTCGTCTACGGCGCGGCCGCGCGGCGCGAAGACACCCGCCAAGATCAACCCGGGATCGCGAAAGATCTCGCGCGCCGTCGCCTCGGGCATGTAGGCGGCGGTCAGGCCGGTGGTTGCGCCGATCATCACGCACCAGGCGGCCGAACCGTCGGCTTCCGCCAGCGTTTCGATCACGTCCATGATCGTCGGCGGGTCGGTTTCGATGCCGCCGTAGGCCTCGGGCACGCAGAGGCGGTAGAGGCCGACCTTGGCAAAGCGCGATGCGATATCGGCCGGAAGCTGGCGCGTGGCTTCGATCTCCGCCGCCCGGCGCTTGAGTTCGTCTTGGAAAGCGCGGGCCGCCGCCACCGGGCTCGTCATTGCGCCGCCTGTCTCTCTTCCGTTCGGTCGAGCCACTGCCGCGCGCTGCGCCACAGCTCCTGTTCTGCAGGGCTGCCCGCCTCGACGATGTCGGCCGAAAGCTTGCGGCCGCTGCGCACGAGGCCCGCCGCCAAGTGGCGGTACGGCGCGGGATAGCGCGAGAAGCCCGACAGCGCGTAGAGCAAACGGAACCGCAGCGAGGGCGCGACCGGATCGATGCGGTCCTTTTCATAGACAGCGACACGCGGCGCGACGCGCCAGACGCGATCGGCGCGGCGTTCGAAGCGGTCGAAGAAGCGGGCGAACGTGGTGATGTCGACCTCTAGACCCGCGAGTTTCGATCGCACCATGATGGCGACGTCCGTGTCGCAAATCGCGCGGTCGCCTTTGATCGTCGTGCGCGCGCCGCCGATCCAGTGCTTCGTTTGCGCGCCACCCGCGGCCATCATCTTCTTCGACGCCTCGATGAAACCGTCGATCGGTCCCGAATACCAGGTGACGGCGATCGTGCCGTCGGGTTGGAAGAGATCCCGAAACTCCTCCCAACGGCCTTGATCGCGATAGGCGAAGTTGGCGACGTTTTGTTTGATTTCCGCGGCGTCGTCCATGGTCATTCCGCGAGCTTCAAGCGGTTGGCGATGTTGTTCTTCTGCATGTTGGACGATCCGCCGACGATGGGCAACGAAATGGCGTCGCGTACGTAGCGTTCCACGTCGGTCAAGTCGGAAAGGCCATAAGCGCCCATCACGCGCTGGCAGGCGAGCGTGATTTCCGCCGCGCCCTCGCAGCAGAAGAGTTTCGTCATCGACGATTCGAGGGCGCTGGGCTTGCGTGCCTGAACGAGAGCCGAGGCGTGGCCCAGCATCAGGCGCATGGCGAGCGCTTTGGTCTTCGCTTCGGCGATCGCATGGCGGATCGCCTGATGGGCGCCGATCGGCTTGCCGAACTGAACCCGCGTTTCGGCGTATTCGAACGCGTCGGCGATCGCCGCTTCGGCGAGGCCAAGCGCGACGGCGGAAAGCTCCAACTTCTCGACCTCGAGCGCGCGGCCGGCAAGTTGGCGCCAGCCTTGGTTCCACGCCTCCGGCCCACCCAGGATCGCGTCTTCGCCCAGTTCAACGTCCTCGAAGATCGCGTCGTTCGTTTCGACGCCGCGGATGCCCAAATGATCGAGCGGGCGGATCGTCACCCCCTTCGTCTTCGGATCGACGAGCAGGATGGTCAGGTTCTTGTAACGATCGTCCTTGGGACCCGTGCGCGCCAGGCAGAAGATGTAGTCGGCGATGTGCGCCCCGGTGCACCAACGTTTCGTGCCGTTGAGGAGGATGCGGTTGCCTTCGCGGCGCGCCGTCGTTTCGACCATCGCCAGATCGCCGCCGACGTTGGGCTCGGAGAGGCCGTAGGCGAAGAGGAATTCGCCCTTGGCGACTTTCGGGAGGAAGGCGCGCTTCTGGGTTTCGGAGCCGGACTCGACGAGGTTCATGCCGGCATAGCAGGCCGCCATGATGTAGGGGCAAGCGACCGCCGACGAACGTTTCGCCAGCTCTTCGATGACTGCCATGGTCGCTGGGATGTCGACACCCTGTCCGCCGTAGTCCTGCGGCACGGTCAGACCCATCACGCCCATCTTGGCCAGTTCCGCGAAGACAGTCTTCGGGAATATGTTCTTCTTGTCCCATTCCTTCGCGGCCGCGCGCGGCATGTGTTGCTCGACGAAGCGACGGGTCGCGTCGCGCAAGAGGCGGATGTGCTCGGGCTCGCCTGGGGTCATCGCGCGCGCCTCAAAGTCAGATTGATGCGACCGCCTTCGGGCAACACGGGATGCGTTATCGGCGACGTGCCGGGGCGGATGCGCTTCACGCCGTGATAGCGCAGGCGGCTCTCGCCGCCGAGGATCATCACGTCGCCCGAATGCAGGGCGAAGCTCTGCGTCTTGCCCGACCGCTTCAAACCGCCGAGCACGAAATCCGCGTCGTTGCCGAAGGAGAACGAGACGATGGGCCACTTGAAATCCGCTTCGTCGTAGTCGCGGTGCAGGCTCAGCCTGCCGTCGGCCGCGTAGACGTTGACGAGACACGCGTCGGGTTCGAAGGCGCCGAGGCCGGCTTCGTACGTAAGCGATTGAGCGACGGTGAGAACGCTTTCCGGGATCGACGGCCACGGCTTGGCGGTTGTGGGATGGGCGGGTTCGTAGCGATAGCCGCGCTTGTCGGATATCCAGCCCAAGCTGCCGCAATTCGTCAGGCTGTTGATCATGTAAGGGCCCGTCGGCATTTGCGGCCGGAAGAGCGGGGCCTCCCCAATGACGAATGCAACGTCGTCCAAGATCGCCCGCTGGTCGGCTGGGGTGAGGCGGGCGCGGAAGAGCGCGACGCCTTCCGGAAAAACCTCCAACAGATCAGCAAACAGCGCGCTCATCACTCGCCCGTAAATTTCGGTTTGCGCTTCTCGAGGAACGAAGCGACGGCCTCGCGGTGGTCCTTCGTCTTGAAGGTCAACATCTCATAGGCCATCGATGCGTCGAGGATCGTGTGCGCCAGCGCCTTCAGGCCGAGATTGACCGACACCTTCGTGTATTTGATCGCCTGCGGCGCGCCGGCCGCGAGCCTCTTGGCGAATGCGTCGACGCGGGCATCAAGTTCGGCGTCGGGCACGACGCGATTGATGAGGCCGATGCGCTCGGCCTCGGCCGCGATCAGCGCGTCGCCCGTCATCAGATATTCCTTCGCGCGGGCGTAGCCGACGAGCTGCGGCCAGATCACGGCACCGCCATCGCCGGCGACGACGCCGACTCTCACGTGCGGATCGGCGAAGCGGGCCGTGTCGTTGGCGAAGATCACGTCGCAGAAGAGCGCCATCGTGCAACCGAGGCCGATCGCCGGGCCGCGCACCTTCGCGATGATCGGCTTCTCAAGATCGAGAAGACCGAAGACGATCTTTTTGCCTTCGACGGGGCTGGGGCCCGTCTCGCCGCTTTCTGCAGAGCGGCGCATCCACTCGATGTCGCCGCCGGCCGAGAACGCGTTGCCTTCGCCTGTCAGCACGACCACGTCGGACTCCGCGTCCTCCTGAACGTCGTAGAAGATCTGCGCCAATTCGCGATGCATGCGTGCGTCGACCGCATTCAGCTTCGACGGGTTCGAGAGCGTCAGCATGACGACGCGGCCGTCGCGAGACACCTTGATGCGTTCATAGGCGGCGTCGTTCATCGGTCGGCCCTCCCTTCAGTCCAGTTGCGAATGCGAAACGGGCCCCCCGCCTCGATCCGCAACGGCGCAACATTGGCTGCTTTCCGCCATTTATTCCGCAAC
>QKCS01000157.1 GCA_003246795.1 Alphaproteobacteria bacterium | reverse complement strand
CCCGATTTCACGGCGGAGACTTTCCCGGCAAGCGTCGCCGCGAACGGCTCCATCGCCTCGCCGATCAGATAGGCGCGCTTGATGCGCGGGAAGAAGTCGGAAAGGCCCGCGATGCCGCCTTCCTTCGCTTTGCCGCCCGCGATCCAATAAATGTCGTCGAAACACGCGAGCGCCTTGGCCGTGGCGTCGGCGTTCGTCGCCTTCGAATCGTTGACGAAGCGCACAGACCCGATCTGCCCGACGAGTTCGATCCGATGCGGCAGCCCTGGAAACGTCGCCACGACGTTGGCGATTTCGCGCGCATCCTTCACCAGCGACCGCACCGCGGCGTAGGCCACGGCCGCGTTCTGCCAATTGTGAACGCCGGGCATGTGGGTCAGCGTCTTGAGGTCGCGAACCTCGCGCGAGGTCGCGCCGCCGGCGTCGAAGAGCCTGCCGTCCAGCACGAAGACGCCGCGCCCCAGCACCTTGCCCACCGACACAGGCGTGACCGAAACATCGCCGCGCGAGGACACGCGCGTGCAAATCTCGGCGGACGGCGCATCGTCGACCCCGATCACCGCGACGTCGCCGCGTCCCTGCAGACGGAAAATACTCGCCTTCACGTTGGCGTAGTTCTCGAGCGTGCCATGGCGGTCGATGTGATCCGGCGTGACGTTGATGAGGACCGCGACGTCGGGTTTCAGCGACGGCGTCAGGTCGATCTGGTACGACGACACTTCGAGCACGTAGGCGCGCCGCGGCGTCGGCGGCGCGAGATCGAGCACCGGCTTGCCGATATTGCCGCCGACCTCCGCGTCGTAACCCAGCCGCGCCAGCAGATGGCCGATCAGCGCGGTCGTCGTCGACTTCCCGTTCGTGCCGGTCACGCAAACGATCTTCGGATGGATCGTGTCGTCGGCCGGACGCACCGCGCGAAAGAACAATTCGACGTCGCCGATGATTTCCGTCCGTGCGGCCTGCGCCTTGACGACAAAGGGATGCGGCTTCGGGTGCGTCAGCGGCACGCCAGGGCTCAGGATCAAGGCCGCAACGTCGTGCCAATCAATGTCGCTCAAGTCGCGCAGCGTAACGCCGGCCTTCGCGGCCGCCTCGCGCGCCTCTGCTTTTTCGTCCCAGCCGATGACCTTCGCGCCGCCCGCGGCAAGCGCTCGTGCCGCGGACACGCCCGAGCGCGCGAGCCCAAAGACCGCGACCGTCTTGTCCTTGAACTGCGTGATCGGGATCAAGCGCGCCTCACCGGATCTTGAGCGATGAAAGGCCGATGAGCGCCAAGATCACCGCAATGATCCAGAACCGGATCACGATCGTGGGCTCGCGCCATCCCAACTGCTCGAAGTGGTGATGGATCGGCGCCATTTTGAAGACGCGTTTGCCCGTCAGCTTGAACGAGGCGACCTGGATCATCACCGACACGGCTTCGAGCACGAAGAGCCCGCCGATGATGCCCAGCACGATCTCGTGCTTGATGGCGACCGCCATCGACCCCAGCATGCCGCCGAGCGCGAGCGAGCCCGTGTCGCCCATGAACACCATCGCGGGCGGCGCGTTGTACCAAAGGAAGCCGAGCCCAGCGCCGAGCATCGCCCCGCACAGAATTGCAAGCTCGCCCGTGCCCGGCACGAAATGAATCTGCAGATACGTCGTGTAGTCGGCGCGCCCGACAATGTAGGCGATTAAACCGAAGCTCAGCGCTGCGATCATCACCGGCACGATCGCAAGCCCGTCGAGCCCGTCGGTCAGATTCACCGCGTTGGACGCGCCGACGATGACGAACATCCCGAAGACGATGAAGGCCGGACCCAACGGGATCAGCACGTCCTTGAGGAACGGCACGGCGACCGCACCCGCCAACTGTTCGGCGTTCGGACCGGGCATCGTGCTGTGAAGCTCCATGACCGCGTAGGCCGCGGCAAGCGAAATCACGCCTTGCACAGCAAGCTTGAACCGCCCCGACACGCCCGCCGGCGAACGCTTCGTGACTTTGAGGAAGTCGTCCCAGAATCCCAGAAGGCCGAAACCCAACGTCACACCGAGGACGATCCAGACGTAAAGATTGGAGAGATCGCCCCACAGCAGCGTCGAGACGGTGACGGCGATCAGCACCATGAGCCCGCCCATCGTGGGCGTACCCTTCTTCTCCAGAATGTGGCGCTGCGGCCCGTCTTCGCGGATCGGCTGCCCCTTGCCTTGCTTGACCTTCAGCCAGCGGATCAACGGCGGCCCGATCACGAACGCGATGATCAGCGCCGTCATCACCGCGCCGCCCGTGCGGAATGTGATGTAGCGGAACACGTTGAACGGCTGAAACTGATCGGCCAGCGGAACGAGGAAGTAATAGAGCATTCGGACCGCCTTATTGTTCCTGGGCCGCCAGCCGGCGCAGCGCCTCGACCACGACACGCATCTTCGAACCGTACGAGCCCTTGACCATCACGACATCGCCCGCCCTGACCTCGTCGGCGACCGCCAGCGCGATTTCAGCGGACGTCGCTGCATAGCCGCCGCGCTGGCCCTCCGCAATCGCCGTCCACAAATGGTGCATCAAAGGACCGCTAGCGAAAACGGCATTGATGCGGTGTTCGGCGAGCGGCTTTGCGAGTCCCGCGTGAAGTTCCCCGGCCGTCCGTCCGAGTTCCAGCATGTCGCCCAAGACCGCGATGCGCCTCCCACCCTTGCCGAGCGTCGTGCGCCCCAAGGTCGCGATCGCCGCGGACATGGACAGCGGATTGGCGTTGTAGCTTTCGTCGATCAACTCGAACGCACCGTCGCGCACCGAAATCCGTTCGCGCGCCCCGCGCCCGGCAAACGCGCTCAACGTCGCCATGTCGGCCGCGGCTCTTTCGGGATCGGCGCCGAGCGCCTCGATCACCGCCAGCACGCCCAGACTGTTGATCGCCCAATGCTCGCCCGGCACGCCGATGCGGTAGGAAAGTGGATTGCCGAAGAAGTCGATTGTGACATCCGACGTCTCTTCGCCGAGTTCGAGCGCGGTCAGCCGCACGTCGCAGCCGGCGGCGCGGCCGTAAGTGAAGATGCGCGCCGGCTTCGCCTTCGTCGCGTGCATCTTCAGCCGATCGCTCCATTCGAGATCGCCGTTCAACACGGCGATGCCGCCGGGCTCCAGCCCCGAGAAGATCTCGCCCTTCGCGTCCGCGATCGCCGCGACCGAAGGAAAATGTTCCAGATGGACGGCCGCCACCATCGTCACGATCGCGACGTGCGGGCGCACCTGCGCGGTCAAGGGCGTGATCTCGCCCGCGTGGTTCATCCCGATCTCGAAGATGCCGTACTGCGTGTCCCGCGGCATGCGCGCGAGCGACAACGGCACGCCCCAAAGATTGTTGTAGGACGCCGCCGACGCGTGCGTCCGCCCCTGCAGACCGAGCAAATGACGCAATGCTTCCTTCGTGCTCGTCTTGCCCACGCTGCCCGTGACCGCCGCAATCCGACCGGACACCTGCCCCCGGCGCGTGCGCCCCAAAGCCTCAAGCGCCGCTTGCGTATCGGCGACGCGAACCAATTTGTCGGCCGCAGCCGCGACGTCGCGCGAAACCAGCGCCGCCGTCGCGCCGCGTTCGATCGCATCGCCGACGAAATCGTGCCCATCGCGAACGTCCCTCAACGCCACGAACAGATCGCCTTTTTCGAGCGTGCGCGTGTCGATCGAAACGCCGGTGACTTCGCCGTCGCCTGAAACGGCCGTCCCCGTCGCCGCCGCAATTTCCTTGAGCGTCCAAAGCGGCTTCATGCCCGGCCCTCGCGCGCGATCGCGGCACGCACTTCGTCGGCGTCGTTGAACGGCCGCACGTCGCGCCCGACGATCTGCCCCGTCTCATGCCCCTTGCCGGCGACGACGACGACGTCGCCGCATTCCGCGTCGCGAACCGCGGCCGCAATCGCCTTCGCCCGATCGCCGATCTCCTGCGCGCCCGCCGCGCCTTTCAGCACGGCTTTTCTGATCGCCGCTGCATCTTCCGTACGCGGATTGTCGTCCGTCACGATCACGCGGTCCGCATGCGCGTGCGCCGCGGCACCCATCAACGGCCGCTTGCCCGCGTCACGATCGCCGCCGCAGCCGAACACCACCCAAAGCTTGTTCGCCGTGTGAGGTCTGAGCGCTTTCAATACCGTCTCCAGCGCGTCGGGCGTGTGCGCATAGTCGACATAAACGGCAGCGCCCACATGATTGACGCCGATCTTCTCAAGACGCCCCGGCGCGCCTTCCAGCCGCGACAGAGCGTTGAACACTGCAGATGCATCGGCGCCCAAGCCCAACACCAAGCCC
>QKCS01000010.1 GCA_003246795.1 Alphaproteobacteria bacterium | reverse complement strand
GGCAGATGACCGAGATGGCGAAGGCGCTTGAGGCGTTGTTGCCGCGGATCGTCTGCCCGACGCTCGTGGTGAGAGGCGCGGAGAGCCGCGTGCTGACGCAGGAAGGCTTCGAACGCTTCGTTTCCGCGCTGCCGGACGGCCAAGGCGTGGGCGTGCCGATCGCCAGACACACCGTTCAAGGCGACAATTCGAGCGGGCTCATCGCCGCTCTGAACGCGTTTCTGGGCTCGCTTGCTCCGCCCTTCGGGCGGCGCGCGATCAGATCCGGATCGAGAGATTCAACGTTCGACCGCCGCGTTCGATCGTGATCTTCCAAGCGCCGGTGTTACCGCTCACGGCGCTTTTCAGGGCCGCGACCGACGTGATCTTGCGGCCGTTCACAACCTTGACTACGTCGCCGGGCCGCAGCCCCAAGCGTGCGGCAAGCGTGCGGCGGCCGATTTCCGTGATCATTACGCCGCTGGTGACGTCGACCTGAAGCTCGTCCGCGTAGGCGGGCGACATGTTGGCGACGGTCGCACCCTGGAGCGGGTTGCGGCCCTCGATCTCGGTCACTTGGCGTGGCGTCGTCTCCGGCGCCTTGATGAGGCGCACGGCGGCGGTGCGCGTCTGGCGATCGCGCACGTAGGTGACCGTCGCCGTGTTGCCGACGCCTTTGGTCGCGACCCGGAAATTCAGCGATTGCGGGTCGTTGATCTCGAACGCGTCGATCTTGGTGATCACGTCGCCGCGCCGGATGCCGGCTCGGGCGGCGGGGCTAGCGTCCGCGATGTCCTTCACGAGCACGCCAACGGGGCGATCGAGCCCGATCGAGTCGGCAATGTCGGCGGTCACCGGCTGCGTATCGAGACCGAGCCAGGGGCGCGCGATCGTCTTGCCGCCGGCGAGGGCCGTGTCGACCACGGTCTTGACCATGTTCGCCGGGATCGCAAAGCCGATGCCGATGCTGCCGCCGGAACGGGAATAGATCGCCGTGTTGATGCCGATCAGCTTGCCGTCGATGGTGACGAGCGCACCTCCCGAATTGCCGGGGTTGATCGCGGCATCCGTCTGGATGAAGAACTGATGGTCCGAAATGCCGGCCTGCGTGCGGGCGAGCGCGGAGATGATGCCGCTCGTCACCGTTTGGCCGACGCCGAACGGGTTGCCGATCGCGAGCACGATGTCGCCGACTTCGGCATTGTCGCTATCGTGGAAGGCGATGGTTGGGAGCGTGCGGCCGCCCGTGTCGACGCGCAGCACGGCGATGTCCGTGCGGTCGTCCGCGAGGACGACCTTGGCCTCGTATTCGCGCCGGTCGGCCAGCGCGACGACGATTTCGTCCGCGCCCTCGATCACGTGGTTGTTGGTCACGATGACGCCGTCGCCGCGCACGACGACGCCGGAACCCAGCGAGGTCTGGACGCGGCTGCCCCTGCGCGGCCGGTCGAAGAAGCGGCGGAAGAACGGATCGTCGGCGAACGGATTGCGGACCTTGCGCTTCGTATAGATGTTGACGACGGTCGGCGCCGTTTTGCGGACGACCTCGGCGAAGGAGAGTTGGATCTGTTCGCTTGATCGCGGAACGACGCGCGTGTCGGCATGCGCGCCTTGCCCTATCGTCGAAATCACGACGCCCACCGCCAGCGCTGCTGCAAGAACCAATATTCCTTTTCTGCGCATTGTTCCTCGGATTCCTGTTCCCGGCGCCCTGAAGCGCCCATGATCGCGCCTCGGCGCACCGTGTTCAAACGAAAGAATTGGGGCGCGCACAAGGCGACGCGATGGCGCGAATCCTAGGCGAATCTTACGAGATTTTCAGATTTCTGCACGTCGTGGGCGGTCTTCTTCCCATCAGCTTGACACGCGACTGGATCGTCGGAGACGCGGCGCGATGGTGGTTCGCCCTTGGGTGCGTCGTGTCTGCGAGTGCGGCGGCACTCTTGGTCGTCAGCCGGTTGAGCTTGGTTCTGCCAGCCGGTGCCACGTTCGGACGGCCGTGGGCGCTCACGCGCGGCAACGCCCTGCGCATCCTCGCCGGCAGCGCACTGTCGTCCGGCCCGGTCTTTGTCGTCGATATCGTGCTGAACGCGTTCTTGGAGGCGCTGCCGAACATGTCCGCCGGTGTGCCGTCACTCGTGGCGGTCCTGATACTCTCACTCGTGTTGTTTGGACGGCACTCTTTCAAGCGAGCTTTCTTTCCTATGCGTATAGGGCACTGACTTCGCAGTAGCGGACGCGCCCGACTACATCGCCCACGCGCCACCGGCGTTGGAGCGGTAGCCGAGGGCCTTGTACGTTTCGTCGACGAGGGATTGACCACGCTCGTTGAGGAGGAGGCCCAGGCCCATCTGGTTCATCGTGTAGCCGAAGCTCATCTTGCATTCGGGGTCGGCGAAACCGAAGGAGCCGCCGGCGCCAACATGACCGAAGGCGGCCTCGGAGATGAGGCAGCTCGCCGCGTCGAGGCCCGGCAGGTGGCGATTGTCCATCGACTTCATGTAGCCAAGAGCGAAGCGGCTCGGGATGACGAGTGTCGCGTCCTCGTGCGTCGCCACTGCGACCCGGCCCATGCGCGCGAGCGTGTCCGGGCCGACCAGGCGCACGCCGTTCAGCGTGCCGCCGTTAGCGAGCGGCGCGTACATGCCCGCCAGGTTGCGCGCGTTCGTGATGCCGTTGGCGGCGCCGATCTCGGCCGCGTGACCTTCGCGCGAGTTGGCGTTGAACGCCATGAAGTCGCGCAGGAAGAAATGCGAGGCGGAGTTCGTGTCCCCCATCGCCTTGACGAAGAAGCGCGATTCCATGGACTCGGCCGTGGGCGCCGCGGGCAGCATCGGCGCGACGCGGCGCTCCTGTTCTTCGGGCAGGCCGATCCAGAACTCGAGGCCGAGCGGCTTCGCCACCTCGTCCTGGAAGAACTTGCCCATCCGTTTCTTGGCGGCGCGATGGACGAGTTCGCCGACAGTCCACGACATCGTCACCGCGTGATAGCCGTTGCGCGTGCCTGGCGTCCAAAAGGCCGGCTCCTTCGCGACCACGTCGATCATGTGGTCGTAGTCGTTGAAGGCGCCGGGCCGCGGCACGTCGCGCACGTGCGGCACGCCGACAGAGTGGTCGAGCGTCATCTGTACAGTTGCCGCTTCCTTGCCGTTCTGCGCAAACTCAGGCCAGTATTTGGCGATCGGAGCGTTGAGGTCGAGCCGGCCGCGATCGGCCAGCATGTGGGCACAGAGGCACATCGCGCCCTTCGTCGACGAGAAGATGATCGAGATCGTGTCCTTGTCCCATGGCTCGCCGCCGGGGGCCTTCTTGCCGCCCCAGAGGTCGACGACGGGTTTGCCTTCAAGCGTGATCGCGCAACTGGCGCCGACTTCGCCGCGGCTTTCGAAATTCTGAGCGAAAGCGTCGAGGACGCCCGCAAATCTTGCATCGCAGACGCCTTCAACATTGCCCGCCTTGGTGGTCAGCGAAACCGTTTTCATCGTTTCCTCGCGTGGATCTTGAGAAACGCTAAGTGGCGGGTCCGGCGGGTGCAAGGGGTCCTTCTTCGGCCCTGGTTGGCTAAACGCGCTTCTTGTTTGCGAGGCGCATACCCCACAGCGCGATCGCCCACCACACAAGCGCGGCCGCGGTCGTCGCCACGAGACTGTGCGCGGCGAGCGACAACGACAGGTTGGCCATGCGCAAGGCCGAGATCAGCGCCACGAAGGCGCCCGCCGCAGCCGCTGCGGGAAGCGAGCGGCGCCAAGGCTTGATCATCAAGGACGGCGCGACGCCAGCCGCCACCGCAAAAGGATCGGCCATTTCGTCGACGAATTGAATGAGCAAGAGAGCAAGGTCCATCCTGCCCCCTCGGCTGTCAGGCCGCGGCTTCTTCTTCGGCTCTTGCTTGGACGGGACCGGAGTCCTTGCCCTTGGCCTCGACGTCGCGGTCGACGAATTCGATGACGGCCATGGGCGCCGCGTCGCCGTGGCGGAAGCCCGCCTTCAGCACGCGCGTGTAGCCGCCCTTGCGGGCGGCGTAGCGCGGCGCTAGGACATCGAACAGCTTCTCGACGGTCGTCGTGTCGTTGCGCAACTGGGACAGCGCCTGGCGACGGGCGTGGAGGTCGGTCTTGCCGCGCTTGCCGAGCGTGATCAGCTTTTCGACGACCGGGCGAAGCTCCTTCGCCTTGGGCAGCGTCGTTGTGATCTGCTCGTGTTTGATCAACGCCGACGCCAGATTGACGAACAGCGCTTTACGGTGGCTCGAAGTGCGGTTGAGCTTGCGGCCGGCTGAACCGTGGCGCATGTCGGTGGTTCCCTAATTCTCTCGTTCAGTACTGGTCTTCGAATTTGCGCGCCAGCTCTTCGATGTTTTCCGGCGGCCAGCCCGGCACTTCCATGCCGAGGTGGAGACCCATCGAAGCCAGCACTTCCTTGATCTCGTTCAGCGACTTGCGGCCGAAGTTCGGCGTGCGGAGCATTTCCGCCTCCGTCTTCTGGATCAGGTCGCCGATGTAGACGATGTTGTCATTCTTCAGGCAATTCGCCGAACGCACCGAGAGTTCGAGCTCGTCGACCTTCTTCAAGAGCGCCGGGTTGAACGGCAGATCGGTCTTCTGCTCTTCCGTCTTCTTCTCGCGCGGCTCTTCGAAGTTGATGAAGATCGAGAGCTGATCCTGGAGAATGCGCGCCGCGTAGGCGACCGCGTTCTCCGGCGTGATGGCGCCGTTCGTTTCGATCGTCATCGTCAGCTTGTCGTAGTCGAGGATCTGGCCTTCGCGCGTGTTCTCGACGCGGTACGAGATCTTCTTGACCGGCGAGAACAGCGAGTCGACCGGGATGAGGCCGATCGGCGCGTCGTCGGGACGGTTGCGCTCGGCCGGGACGTAGCCCTTGCCCGTGTTGACGGTGAGTTCCATGCGGATGCGCGCGCCGTGGTCCAGGTTGCAGATCACGAGGTCGGGATTGAGGATCTCGATGTCGCCGACCGTGGTGATCTGGCTGGCGCGCACTTCGCCCGGGCCTTCGGCCTTGAGCACGAGGCGCTTCGGCCCTTCGCTCTGCATCTTGAGCGCGAGCTGCTTGATGTTCAGCACGACGTCGGTCACGTCCTCGCGGACGCCGGGCATCGACGAGAATTCGTGCAGCACGCCGTCGATCTGGAGCGACGTCACGGCGGCGCCCTGAAGCGAGGACAACAGAACGCGGCGCAGCGAGTTGCCGAGCGTCAAACCGAAGCCGCGCTCGAGCGGTTCGGCGACGATCACCGCATTCGTGCGCGCGGACGGACCGGGCTCGACATGCAGCTTGTTCGGCTTGATCAGTTCTTGCCAGTTCTTCTCAATCACGGGGTCATTCCTTCGGCGGATTCAAATCGGGGGCGTATGCGTTCTAGACGCGGCGGCGCTTCGGGGGGCGGCAGCCGTTGTGCGGGATGGGCGTCACGTCGCGGATCGTCGTGATGGTGAAACCCGCGGCCTGCAGCGCGCGCAACGCGCTCTCGCGGCCGGAGCCCGGACCCATCACCTCGACCTCCAGCGTGCGCATGCCGTGCTCCATGGCCTTCTTGCCGGCGTCTTCGGCCGCGACCTGTGCGGCATAGGGCGTCGATTTGCGCGAACCCTTGAAGCCCATCGTCCCGGACGACGACCAGGCAATCGCGTTGCCCTGAGCGTCGGTGATCGTGATCATCGTGTTGTTGAACGTCGCGTTCACGTGGGCCACGCCCGACGTGATGTTCTTGCGCTCTTTCCTGCGCACGCGCGTCTTTTTTTCCGTCGCCATCTTTCTGTTCGTCCTCTGCGCCGCGCAAGCGGGCGGCGAATTGAATTAGCGGGTGGCCTGCTTCTTGCCGGCGATCGGCTTCGCGGGACCTTTGCGCGTGCGCGCGTTCGTGTGCGTGCGCTGACCGCGGACCGGCAGACCCTTGCGGTGACGCAAGCCGCGATAGCAGCCCAAGTCCATCAGGCGCTTGATGTTCATCGCGACTTCGCGGCGCAGGTCGCCTTCGACGACGTATTCGCGGTCGATGATTTCGCGGATCTGAATGACCTCGGCGTCGGACAGCTGGTTGACGCGGCGCTCCACCGGGATGCCGACCTTCTTGCAGATCTCGGCCGAATTCATCGGGCCGATGCCGTGGATGTAGCGCAACGCAATGTGCACGCGCTTGTTCGTCGGAATGTTCACGCCTGCGATGCGGGCCACGAAGGTTCTCCTGAATTCTCGGTCAGTTCTGAAACGACGAAATGCGCCACGCCCCGGTGTTCCCGGAGGCAGCGTCCGCGCCCGACTGATACGGAAGGCACGGAAATATAGGGCCTTTTCTCACCGGGTCAACCATCTCGACAGCACGGATTTCCCCTGTTTTCCGCTGCTGAGGACGACCTCGATCTGGGCCGTCACCTCGTCGATCGACTTCATGCCGTCGACTCGGCGGATTTTCCCCTGCGCCTCATAGAGCGGCAGGATGGGCGCTGTTTGGGCCTTGTAGACGCCGAGGCGCTTCTTGAACGTCTCCGGGTCGTCGTCGGGCCTCACCGGCTCGCCCTTCTTCTTGGCCTCAGCAGCCCGGTTCTCGACCCGCTTGATGAGTTCCGCTTCGTCGACCTCCATGAGGATCACGTGGTCGACGGCGCGCTTCTTGCCGCCCAGCATCGCGTCCAGCCCCTTGGCCTGTTCGACCGTGCGCGGGAAACCGTCGAGGACGAAACCCTTGGCGCAGTCGGGTTGTTCGATGCGCTCGGCGATGATGCCAAGAACAATGTCGTCGGGCACCAGTTGTCCCCCGTCGACGAGCGCCTTGGCCTTCTTGCCGATCTCGCTGCCTTGCGCGATCGCGGCGCGCAACATGTCGCCCGTCGAGAGGTGGGCGATCCCGTACCTCTCGTGGATGCGCTTGGCTTGCGTGCCCTTGCCGGAGGCGGGCGGTCCAAACAAGACGACGATCATGTGCCGCGGGGACTCTTGAAGCGGGCCTTCTTGATAAGACCTTCGTATTGGTGGGCGAGCAGATGGCTATGCACCTGCGCGACGGTGTCCATCGTCACGGATACGATGATCAGGAACGACGTGCCGCCGAGCAAAAGCAGGTTCCCGCCGTACTGGGCCAGGATGAACTCGGGCACCAAGCAGACGAGCACGAGATAGCCCGCGCCGATGACCGTCAGGCGCGTCAGCACATAGTCGATGTACTCCGCCGTCTTTCGGCCCGGACGGATGCCGGGAATGAAGCCGCCGTACTTCTTCAAATTGTCCGCCGTGTCGTTGGGGTTGAAAACGACGGCTGTGTAGAAGAACGCGAAGAAGACGATGAGCGCGCCGTAAAGCAGCATGTAGAGCGGCTGCCCGTGGCCCAAGAGACGCACGACTTCCGAGAGCCAATCCGGCGCGTTCTCGGCGTTGAATTGCGCCACAGTGATCGGCAGCACGAGAAGCGACGAGGCGAAGATCGGCGGAATGACGCCCGACGTGTTGAGCTTCAGCGGCAAGTGGGAATTTTGACTGTCTATCATGCGGTTGCCGATCTGCCGCTTGGGGTATTGCACCAAGAGGCGTCGTTGCGCCCGCTCCATGAAGACGATGAACGTGATGACGACGATCACCAAGAGGTAGAGGCCGATCGCCGACGGCCAGCCGATCGAACCCTTCCGGGCGAGTTCCAGCGTGCCGACGAAACCCTGCAACAGGTTCGCGACGATGCCGGCAAAGATGATGAGCGAGATGCCGTTGCCGATGCCGCGCGAGGTGATCTGCTCGCCCAGCCACATGAGGAACATCACGCCGCCGGTCAGCGTGACGACCGTCGTGACTTCGAAAAAGAGACCGGGGCTGACGACGAGGCCGGCCTGCGTCTCCAGACCGCGGGCGATGGCCCACGACTGCGCGGCGGCGAGGCCCACGGTCAGATACCGCGTGTACTGATTGATCGTCTTGCGGCCCGACTCGCCTTCTTTCTTCAACTTCTCGAGCGTCGGGCTGACCGTCGCCATCACCTGCATGATGATCGAGGCTGAGATGTAGGGCATGACGTTCAGGGCGAAGATCGCCATGCGCTCCACGGCACCGCCCGAAAGCATGTTAAACATGCCGAGCAGGCCCTGGGTCTGCTGCTCCATGATGCGGGCGAGCGTGTCGGGGTCGATACCGGGAAGCGGGATGAACGTGCCGAGGCGGTAGACGACGAGGGCGCCCAGCGTGAACCAGATGCGACGCTGGAGCTCTTCGGCCTTGGAGAACGCCGACCAGTTGACGTTGGCGGCTAGTTGTTCGGCGGCTGACGCCATCGGAAATTCTCCTTACGGTGCCGGGACATGCCGATCGGCGCGGCGCCCGGCAGCCCTCCGCCCTCTCTTACGCTTTTGCCTGCTGGGATGCGGCGAGACGCTCTTCGCGCTTTTTGGCCGACGCGACACGACGCTGCATGCGCTTGCCCGGACCGCGGTCCTTGCGCGTGACGTGCTTGGCCTTGACGCCCAGGACCTTCACGGTCCCGCCAGCCTTCTTCACCGCCTCGATCGCGGAGCCCGACGCGTGAGCGACTTCCAGGTTCAATTGGGTCTTCAGTTCGCCTTTGCCAAGGAGGCGTACCCCGTCCTTCGCACGACGGGCCAGACCCAGTGTTGCAAGCGTGTCAGCATTCAGCGTCGCGCCTGCAGCAATCTTGCCGCGTTCGACCGCCTTCTGCAGTTCGCCCAGGTTCACGATGGAGAATTCACGGGCGAATATGTTGTTAAAGCCGCGCTTCGGAATACGCATGTGAAGGGGCATCTGGCCGCCTTCAAAGCCGAACATCCCGTGGTGGCCGGCGCGGGCCTTCTGGCCCTTCACGCCGCGGCCTGCGGTCTTGCCCTTGCCCGAGCCCGAGCCACGGCCGATACGCTTGAAGCGCTTGTGCGCGCCTTCGTTGTCGCGGATTTCGTTGAGTTTCATCGGCGATGGCCTTCGTTGTCTTACTGTGCGGCGCCGTCGACGACGCGCACCATGTGGCGAACCTTGCAGATCGCGCCCCACACGGCATCCGTGTTTTGCAGCGTCTTGCGGCGATGGAGTTTGTCGAGCCCGAGACCGACGAGCGTCTCGCGCTGACGTTCTTCGCGGCGCGCGGGGCTTGCGATCTGTTCGATCGTGATCGTCTTCGTCTTCGGGCGACCTTCGGTCGTACGCAGCGTCATTGCATTTACTCCGGCGACAATTCGGCAGTCGGACGGCGCGTCGCCAGGATCTCCGCCACCGACTTGCCGCGCTTGTTGGCGATCATTTTCGGGCTGTATTCGGCCTTCAACGCGTCGAACGTCGCACGCACCATGTTGTAGGGGTTCGAGGTCCCGACCGATTTCGCGACCACGTCGTGGACGCCAAGCGCGTCGAACACGGCGCGCAATGGGCCGCCGGCAATGATGCCGGTGCCGGCCGGCGCCGGGCGCAGGACCACTTTGCCCGCGCCGTGACGGCCGTAGACGTCGTGATGCAGCGTGCGCCCCTCGCGCAGCGGCACGCGGATCAGCGACTTCTTCGCCGCTTCCGTCGCCTTGCGGATGGCCTCCGGCACTTCGCGCGCCTTGCCGTGACCGAAGCCGACGCGGCCCTTCTGGTCGCCCACGACGACGAGCGCGGCGAAACCGAAGCGCTTGCCGCCCTTCACGACCTTCGCCACGCGGTTGATGTGGACGAGCTTGTCGACGAGTTCGCTGCGTTCGCCCCTGTCGCCGCCGCGGTCGCGGCGTGGGCCTCTGTCGTCGTCACGCGCCATTGGCTATTCCTTCGTTCAAAATTTCAGGCCGCTTTCGCGCGCCGCATCGCCGAGCGCCTTGACCCGGCCGTGATAGATGTAACCGCCGCGGTCGAAGACGACGTCCGTGACGCCCGCCTTCTTCGCGCGTTCGGCGACGAGCTTGCCCACGACGGCAGCGGCCGCCGTGTCCGTGCCTTTGCCCTTTTCCAGCGACTTCTTCGCCTCTTCATCAAGCGTCGAGGCCGCAGCCACGGTCACGCCCTTCGCGTCGTCGATGACTTGCGCGTAGATGTGCTTCGACGACCGAAACACGCTGAGGCGCGGGCGGTCGCCAGACACCTGGCGCAGCTTGTAGCGCGTGCGCTTCTTGCGCCGTTCGAAAAGATCTTGCCGATCGAATGCCATGGCCGCCTCTTACTTCTTCTTGCCTTCTTTGCGCCGGATCTTTTCCTCGGCGTACTTGATGCCCTTGCCCTTGTAGGGTTCGGGCTTGCGGAACTCGCGAATCTCGGCCGCCACCTGGCCGACCTCGCGCTTGCTGTTGCCCGACACCAGGATCAGCGTCGGCTTTTCGCACTTGATGTCGATGCCCTGCGGGATCGGGTAGATCACGTCGTGGCTGTAGCCGAGCTGCAGCTGCAGGTTCTTGCCCTGCACGGCCGCGCGGAATCCGACGCCCGCGATCTCGAGCTGTTGCGAGTAGCCCTTCGACACGCCGTTGACGATATTGTTCACCAGCGTGCGGTGCAGACCCCATTGGGCGCGCGCATGATCCGTCGTCTCGCGCGGCTTCAACACGATCTTGTTCTTGTCCAGAGACACATCGATGCCGTCGGCGACGCGGTGCGTCTGCTCGCCCTTCGGACCCTTGACCTTCACTTCCTGGCCGTTGACCGTCGCCGTCACTCCCGACGGTACTTCGACCGGCTTTTTACCAACTCTCGACATCGCTCTTTATCCCTTACGTCCGCGCCCGTTTGTTCCTTAGAACACGTGACACAGAACTTCGCCGCCGACGTTTTGCTCGCGGGCGATCGCATCAGACATGACGCCCTTCGGCGTCGAGATGATCGAGATCCCAAGACCGTTGCGGACGGGCTTCAGATCCTTGATCGACGAATAGACGCGCCGGCCCGGCGTGGAGATGCGCTTGATCTCTTTGATCACGGGCTTGTTGTCGAAGTACTTGAGCTCGATCTCGAACTCCGGCTTCGACTGGACGTGCGTCACCTCGGCGTAGCCGCGGATGTAGCCTTCGCTGACCAGCACGTCGAGGACGCGGCGACGCAGGCTCGACGCAGGCGAGGCAACCTTCGACTGCCCCCGCAACTGCGCATTGCGGATGCGCGTCAGCATATCGCCCAAGGGATCATTTATCGACATTCTTCTCGCTCCCTTACCAGCTCGACTTGACCATGCCGGGGATGAGCCCGTACGAGGCCAGTTCCCGCAGCTTCACGCGGCACAGCTTCAACTTCCTGTAGTTGCCGCGCGAGCGGCCGGTCAGCTCGCAACGATTGCGGATGCGCGTCGGCGACGAGTTGCGCGGCAACTCCGCCAACTTCAGGCGCGCGGCAAAGCGGTCCTCCGGCGGCAGCGACATGTCGTTCGCCGTCTCCTTCAGTTTCGCGCGCTTGGCCGCGTAGCGCTTGACCAGGCCAACGCGCCGCTTGTTCTTTTCCGTCGAGCTCTTCTTCGCCATCTGTCTTTCGCGTCCTAACTCTTGCCGCCGCTCATTTCACGAACGGCATTTGGAAACCGGCGAGCAACGCCTGCGCTTCCTCGTTCGTCTTGGCCGTCGTGCAAATCGTGATGTCCATGCCCCAGACCGTGTCGATCTTGTCGTAGTCGATCTCGGGGAACACGATGTGCTCCTTCAGGCCCATCGAATAATTGCCGCGTCCGTCGAAGCTCTTCGGCGACACGCCACGGAAGTCGCGCACGCGCGGCAAAGCGATGGTGACGAGGCGATCGATGAAGTCGTACATGCGGTCCTTGCGCAGCGTGACCTTCGCGCCCAACGGCATGTTCTCGCGCACCTTGAAGTTCGCGATCGCCTTGCGCGCCTTGGTCACCACCGGCTTCTGTCCCGCGATCAGACCCAGATCGCGCACGGCGGACTGAATCTTCTTCGTGTCCGCCGTCGTCTCGCCGACGCCCATGTTGATGACGATCTTGTCGAGCTTGGGCACCTGCATCGGGTTCTTGTAGGCAAACTGCTCTGCGAGCTGTTTGCGGATCACGTCGTCGTAGCGCTTCTTCGCGCGCGGGACGTACTTCTCGCCCTCTCCGAGGGCGAGCGCCTTCGCCCGCGTCGACGCACTCTGCGTCGATGTTGCAGGGCCAGCGTCGCCGCCCTTGCCCTTCGTCTTCTTTTCCGCCTTCTCGGCGCGCTTGGTTTCCGTCTTCGAGGGTGGCGGGCCGGCCTTCGCCTTCGGTTCGGCGGCGGCTTTGCCCTTCTTGGTTTTCTTGTCGTCAGACATCGATCACTTCCCCGGACTTCTTCGCAAAGCGGACCTTGCGGCCGTCCTGCAGCGTCTTGAACCCAATGCGCGTCGGCCCACCCGTTTTCGGGTCGATATGCGCGACATTGGCGATGGAGATGGGCGCTTCCTTGTTGATGATGCCGCCCTGGCTCCGCGCGCTCTGCTTCGTGTGGCGCTTGACCATGTTCACGCCGGCCACGAGGACGCGGTCCTCATCCGGGAACACCTTCAAGATTTCGCCGATGCGCGGCTGTTGGCCGCTGCGTTTGCGCTCTTCGCCGGCGATGACCATCACGCGGTCGCCCTTCTTGAATTTCACGGCCATGGCTAGAGCACCTCCGGCGCCAGCGAGACGATCTTCATGTGGTTCTTCGCGCGCAACTCGCGGGTCACGGGCCCGAAGATGCGGGTGCCCACGGGCTCGCCCTGGTTGTTGATGAGCACGGCGGCGTTGCGATCGAAGCGGATGCAGCTGCCGTCGGCGCGGCGCACTTCCTTGGCTGTGCGCACGACGACGGCTTTCATCACATCGCCCTTCTTCACCTTGCCGCGCGGGATCGCGTCCTTGACAGAGACGACGATGATGTCGCCCACGCTCGCGTAGCGCCGCTGGGCGCCGCCCAGGACCTTGATGCACATGACGCGCCGAGCGCCCGAGTTGTCGGCGACGTCCAAGTTGGTGGTCATTTGTATCATCGGCGTAGCGCCTTCGTTCCTAACTTCATACGGCCGCGTCGTAGAGCACTTCCCATCGCTTCAACCGCGACAAAGGTCTGCATTCCTGAATGCGCACCTTGTCGCCCGCCTTGAAGCGCGATTGTTCGTCGTGGGCGTGGTAGCGCTTGGAACGGCGCACCGTCTTGCCCAACAGCGGATGCGTGAAGCGGCGTTCCACTTCGACGACAACCGTCTTCGTGTTCTTGTCGCTCACGACGACGCCATAAAGGATTCTCTTCGGCATTGTTCTTTCGCGTCCCTTAAGCCTTGGCTTTGGCCCGGGACTTCTCGCCCAGGACGGTGTTGATCTTGGCGATCGTGCGGCGCACCGTGCGCACGCGCGCAGTCTTCTCCAGCTGGCCCGTGGCCTTCTGGAAGCGAAGGTTGAATTGCTCCTTCCGCAGCTTGGTCAGCTCGTCCGCGAGCTGATCCTCGGACATGGCGCGGAAGTCGGATGCGGCCGTCGTCTTCATCTCTTCGATGCCCTATTCGGCGTGGCCCAGACGGGTCACGAATTTCGTCTTGATCGGCAGCTTCGCGGCAGCGAGGCCCAGCGCTTCACGGGCCGTCGCCGACGTCACGCCGTCGACCTCGAAGAGCACGCGGCCCGGCTTCACGCGGCACGCCCAGAGTTCCGGCGCGCCTTTGCCCTTGCCCATGCGGACCTCAGCCGGCTTCTTCGACACAGGAATGTCCGGAAACATGCGAATCCACACGCGACCCTGGCGCTTCATCGCGCGGGTAATCGCGCGGCGCGCCGCTTCGATCTGGCGCGCAGTGATGCGATCCGGCTCAAGCGCCTTCAGGCCGTACTCGCCGTAGTCCAGCGAGGTCGCCGAAGTCGCTTTGCCGTGAATGCGACCCTTAAATTGCTTGCGGAACTTCGTCCGCTTCGGTTGCAACATGGCTCTCTATCCTCAGGCCGCTTGCGGCGCACCGGAGCGCTTGCCGCCGCCGCCGCCTTCCTGGAGTTCGCTCAAGCGCTTGTCCTGCGCCATCGGGTCGTGCTCCATGATCTCGCCCTTGAACACCCAAACCTTCACGCCGCACGTGCCGTAAGCCGTCTTCGCGACGGCGATGCCGAAATCGATGTCGGCGCGCAGCGTGTGCAGCGGCACGCGGCCTTCGCGGTACCATTCGACGCGGGCGATTTCGGCGCCGCCCAAACGGCCCGCGCAGTTGATGCGAATGCCGAGGGCGCCCAGCTTCAGCGCCGACTGCACCGCGCGCTTCATGGCGCGGCGGAAGGAGACGCGGCGTTCCAGCTGCTGGGCGATCGATTCGGCGATCAGGTGCGCGTCGACCTCCGGTTTGCGGATTTCGACGATGTTGAGATGCACCTCGCTCTTCGTGAACTTTCCGAGGTCGGTCTTCAGCTTCTCGATGTCGGCACCCTTCTTGCCGATCACGACGCCGGGACGCGCGGAGTGGATCGTCACGCGGCACTTCTTGTGCGGACGTTCGATGACGATGCGCGCGACGCCGGCCTGCTTCAGCTTCTCGAGCAGGTACTCGCGGATCTTCAGATCCTCGTGCAGCAACTGGCTGTATTCGTTGCGGTCGGCATACCAGCGCGAATCCCACGTGCGGTTGATGCCGAGGCGCAAGCCGATCGGATTGACCTTTTGACCCATTAGGCGGCCTCCTTCGCCGCTGCAGGTTTGCGGGCCGCGGTCTTGCCTTTGCCGCCCTTACCCTTCGATTTCGGTTTCGGTTTCTTCTCTTCCTTCTTCTGTTCGCGGACGACGATCGTCAGTTCCGAGAACGGCTTCAGCACGCGCGCGCCGCGGCCGCGGCCGCGGGCGTGGAAGCGCTTCAGCACCAAATTCTTGCCGGTCCACGCCTGCGCCACGACGAGCTCGTCGACGTCGAGGCTGTGATTGTTTTCAGCGTTGGCGACGGCCGACTTCAAGATCTTGAGCACGTCGTTCGCGATGCGCTTCGGGCTGAAGGTCAGGTCCGCGATCGCCTGTTCGACCCGCTTGCCGCGGATCATTTCGGCGACGAGATTCAGCTTGTACTGCGAGGTGCGGATCATACGACCGACGGCTTGCGCCTCGGTGTCGGCCAGGTCGCGGTCTTTCTTCGGCTTACCCATCACGCACCCTTCTTGACTTTTTTGTCGCCTGAATGGCCGTGGAACGTGCGCGTCGGCGAGAATTCACCGAACTTGTGACCCACCATTTCCTCGGTCACGAGGACGGGAATGTGCTTCTGCCCGTTGTAGACGCCGAAGGTCAGGCCGACGAACTGCGGCAGGATCGTGGAGCGGCGGCTCCAGATCTTGATCACTTCGCGGCGTCCGGACTTTTGCGCGGCTTCCGCCTTCTTCAGCAGATAGCCGTCGACGAACGGTCCTTTCCAGACTGAACGTGCCATGCGTCTCTAGACCTTCTTCTTCACGTGACGGCTGGTCACGATCAGTTTCGTGGTGCGCTTGTTCGAGCGCGTGCGGTTGCCCTTGGTGCCTTTGCCCCACGGCGTCACCGGATTGCGGCCGCCCTTGGTGCGACCTTCGCCGCCGCCATGCGGGTGGTCGATCGGGTTCATCGCGGTGCCGCGCACGCGCGGGCGCCAGCCCTTCCAGACGTTGCGTCCGGCCTTGCCGATCACGACGTTCATGTGGTCGGGATTCGAAACCGCGCCGACGGTCGCCATACATTCGAGGCGCACCTTGCGGGTTTCGCCGGAGCTCAAGCGCAGGATCGCGTAGCCCTGATCGCGGCCGACGAATTGCGCGTAGGTGCCGGCGCCAGCCTTGAACTCGATGTTGTGCACGATCGTGCCCACCGGCATCGCAGAGAGCGGCATGGCGTTGCCGGGCTTCACGTCCGCTTTCGATCCGGAGACGACCTTGTCGCCGACGGCCAAGCGCTGCGGCGCCAGGATATAGTTCAGCTCACCGTCCGGATAACGCACGAGGGCAATGAAGGCCGACCGATTGGGGTCGTATTCAAGACGTTCCACCTCGCCTTCAACGTCGAACTTGCGACGCTTGAAGTCGATGACGCGGTAGAGCTTCTTGTGACCGCCGCCGCGCCATCGCGTGGTGATGCGGCCCAAATTGTTACGGCCACCCGCTTCCTTCTGCGGCTCGGTCAACGCCTTCACGGGCCGGCCCTTGTGGAGCTGGCTGCGGTCGACGAGCACCAATTGGCGCGTCGACGGCGTTGTTGGGCGGAAGGTTTTCAATGCCATCGTCTTAGAGCCCCGTCGTCACGTCAATCGTCGAACCTTCGTGGAGCGTCACGATGGCCTTCTTGACGTCGCTGCGTTCGCCTTTGCGGCCGCGGAAGAGTTTCGTCTTGCCCTTTGTCACGAGCGTGTTGACGCCCTTGACCTTCACCTTGAACAGCTCTTCCACGGCCTTCTTGATCTGCGGCTTCGTGGCGTCGTGCGGCACCCGGAAGACAACCTGATTGTTCTCCGAGAGCTTCGTCGATTTTTCGGTGATGACCGGCGAGAGGATCGCCTGATAGTTCGTCAGATTGCTCATTTGAAGCGCTCCTCGATGGCGCTCAGCGCGGCCTTGGTGAGAACGAGCTTCTGACGGCGCAGCATGTCGAGGACGTTGATGCCTTGGACCGGCAGAAGATCGATGTTCGGGATGTTGCGGGCGGCGCGCTGGAAGTTCGTGTCGAATTCGGGTCCGTCAATGATAAGCGCCGATTTGAGACCCAACTTGCCGAAAGAGGTGGCGACTTTCTTCGTCTTGGCTTCGGCGACCTTGGCGCCGTCGAGAACGATCAGATCACCGTCCTGACGTTTCGAGGAGAGCGCCATCTTAATACCGAGCGCGCGTACCTTCTTCGGGAGATCGGTTTCTCGCGAACGGAGCACCGGGCCCATCGCCTTGGCGCCGCCCCGATACTGCGACACCGACGCCGCGCCGTGGCGGGCCTGGCCTGTGCCCTTTTGCTTGTAGATCTTCTTCGTCGTGCGATCGACTTCGGCGCGCGTGAGGATGCGATGCTGTCCTTTGTGGCGGCGGTTCTGCTGCCACTGAACGACGCGCGCTAGGATGTCGGCGCGCGGGTTCACGCCGAAGACGTTTTCACTTAGTTCGACTTCACCGGCCTGACCGGCATCGAGCGTGGTGACTTTGACTTTCATTGTCTCGCGC
>QKCS01000350.1 GCA_003246795.1 Alphaproteobacteria bacterium | reverse complement strand
ACTCGCGCTCTAGTTATGTGGGCCGCCAACATGGCGCAATGAAGTTGCAAATTGGTCGTGGCCGCAAAGTATTAGAAGTATGTTCTCGATTTGATCCCGCTCAAGTTCGCCTGCGCAGCAAGAATTCGCCCCGGTCCATCCCACACGGCTCAGTCTAACTCGCTGGATAGCGCAACCCCAAGCTATTAGGCAACTTACAATAGCGCGATGGACTGCTTCGGCCGTGTCCCAAAAGAGGTACCACTATTGGGACTTAAGTAACCGACGATGGAATGAGGGGGTTAAAGTTCAACTGAAAAACGAAATCGGGAATGTTCATAGTCAACGCTAAGAATATTCGGGTGAGTTGTAGCTTTGCTTCTTACTCGGCGGTAACCTACGGCAACCTTTTTGTTTGGCTGGGCGCCGCAGCTGGTTTCGCTGACGGCGCGATCAATTCTTGGTGTGGGGAGCCCCGCGAATGAAATCCGGTGTTCGAGCCGCGATCACGGCGGCATCGTTCCTCTTGTGCTGCGGCGCAGCGAGCGCACAGCAGGACGAGGTGGGTAACGCGTCAGCGATCATCCCGGCAGCGTCCCAGGAGATGCCGCAAGGCACGCGCAGCGATCTCAAATTACGTGATCCCATCATTCGAAACGCGGAGCTTGCGACCGCGGAGCGCGGTGCGCTTGAAGTGACGTTCCTCGACGGCTCAAAACTGACGATGGGACAAAACTCGCGTCTGACTATTGACGAGTACGTCTATGCCGGCCCCGGCGGCGCCAGCAAGCAGACGGTACGCTATACTAAAGGATTGTTCCGCTTCCTATCCGGTTCGATTCCGAAGGATCAGGTAAAGGTCGAGACACCGACGGTGACCATCGGTATTCGCGGCACGATCTTTCGCACAGCGGTTTTTGACGACGGCGCGGGCGCGGTCTCCGTCGAATGGGGGCCGAACGGCGAAGAGTACGCAGTCAGCGTAACGTCGAAAGAATCGGGCAGGACCGTGATCTTGAGATCCGGTCAGAAGGTCGGCTTCGACAACCGCGGGGTTTTCGCGGGCATCATCGACGGCGAGGTCGAAGGCTGCAACTAGCGGGTTCGGCGCTGCTGCGTCGTCACAAGAAAAGCCGCGGTTGGTAACTGGGTTTTGGGTCGAAGGGGGGGTCGACATGAGAAACCAGCTGCGCAACAAAACAAGCTTACGATCGCGCGTTTCGACATTAGCTATATTGGCGGCTGCCGGAAGTCTCGGTGCCACCCACGAGGCTCAGGCTGCGTGTGGAGAAGGGCAGCTGGTCATTACGACGCCGACGACCGTAACCGGCGTACACGAATGTGCAGTTGCGACGGACGTCGTTGGCGACGTGACCAACAATGGCACGATTGGTCCGCCGGGCGACGGCGACTATGGCTTCTTCGTCGGCAAGGGCGGCATAACAGGCGCGCTGATCAACAACGGTATCATTGAGGGCGGCGGCGAAGGCAGCGACGTTTGGGGCGCGCTCACGATCGGAACAGACGTCAGCGACGGCATACTCAACAACGGTATCATATCGTCGGCCACAGGCAACGGCATCCAGTTGGGTTATGGGACATCGGACGGCGGCTGGTTTTCAGACGTCACCGGAACGATGACGAACTCCGGCGCCATCACTGCAACCTTGGGTGACGGCGTGGCCGCGATCCTGGGCAGTACATCCGGCGGTCTCATCAACGAAAACGACGGCACGATCAGCGGCGGCAATCGTGGCGTTTATGTCGCCGAAGATTTCGACAGCTGGTCGGGTGGAATTATCAATGCCGGACAGATCGAAGGGAACGTCGCCGGTATCCAGATCGGCGACATCAGCCCGGACGGCGGTGGTGAAGGCGTCACGTTTTCGGGCGGGATGACGAACGACGTCGGCGGCACGATCACCAGTTTGACCGGCCCGACCGTCGCCGTCGGTGGTAGCTCGTTCGACGGCGGTATCGACAACTTCGGACTGATCACCCAGCGCGACGAGGACGAAGCAAGTGGCGAGAGCCCGTACGCCGGCGTCGGCATCCTCGTGACGGCGGATACGTTCGCAGGCGGTATCGCGAATTCGGGACAGATCGATGGACTTGGCGGCCCGGCAATCTGGATCACCGGCGGCACGTCGAGCTTCGACGGCGGCATTCAAAATTCTGGTCAAGTCAACGGCGCGGAAGACGCCGTTCGCGTCGAAAGCGGTACGTTCGTCGGCAACTTCACGAACGATGGGACGATCATCGGCGACACCTACGCCGGCGTCTATATTGCGTCTGAGACTTTCGAAGGCGATGTGTGGAACACTGGTTATATCGAAGGTGGTTTCACCGGGATGTACGTCTTCGCCACCGACACGTTCGAGGGCGACATTACCAATGATGGCACGATTGTCGGCAACGGCATTCCGGTCGAAGGGCTGGCGGCCATCTTCGATCCGGGTTTGATCGTGCAGGCTGCCAACTACAACGGCAACATCATAAACAACGGAACGCTGAGCGGGTTCTCGAATGGATTGTTCGTAGACGTCTTGAATCTTTCAGGCTCGATCACGAACACGGGCCTGATCGAGGCGACCGGCGGTGGCACCGCCGTAAGTCTTGAGGTGGGAAACGGCACCACCTTCCTCAACACGGGCGACGGAACGATCCTTGGCGACGTCATCTTCGGCGGCAAGGCGCCCTACGATTTCATCGCTGAAGACGGCGGCGTCGAAGGTAGCCTCTTCGGTCAACCTAACGGCGCAAGCCTGAGCGACGACGTCGTCACAGTGCAAGACGGCTCGCACTACTTCGTTTTCCAAGGCAAGAGTGGTTCAGCGAACAACTTCGCCGCGTTCAACGTCGAAGACGGTGGTGTCGCTGTCGTGGGTGCGCGCTCCATTGGCGATACGGCGGGGACGGGTTACGTCTTCAACAACGTCGACGCTCTGAACGTCAACGCGGGCGGCGATCTCTATCTCGACAAGCAGGCCCAGCTGAACGTCGGAACCTATTCGCAGAATGCGGACGCGGGGATCGCGTTTTTCCTGACGGCGCCCGCCGGCGGCGAAGGTTCGTCTGCGGTCGCAACGCCTGGCGTCCACTATGGGCAGATTCTCGCGTCCGGTGTCGTCGACCTCGACGGCGGGCTCTACGCCGTTCTTGATCCACTGTCCTTCGCCGGCACGGATCTGACCGAGATCGAATACAACGACGTTGTCGTGGGCGGCTCGTTGACCGGGGACTTCGCCAGCGATGAGATCCTCGGGGATTCCTACTTCTTCTCGCTGAGCCACCTCATCGACGGCAGCACGGTCGACCTTCGCCTGTCGCGCACTGGCTTCAACGACATTCCATGCTTGAACGGGAACAACGACAGCTTCGGCAACGCGCTGGAAACGATCTTCTCGTCCGGCGGCCCGATCAACGGCGATCTGTTCCAATATCTCGCGGGATTGAGCGAGTCGGAGGTCTGTTCGGCTTTCGACGATCTTGGCGGCACGGTGCTCGCCGACCTCGGCGCCGTCGTCGTCGAAACGGCGGGGCCATGGAAGAACATGGTCAACGATCGCACGAACGGTCTGGCGTCGGGCAGTTGCGGCCTCGCAGGCGACGGCTGGTGCTTGAACCGCTTCGCCGCCAACGAAGTCGGCGCGGGTCAGGTCATGACCGATGCGACCCCGGGCGATGATCCGTTCGCTTGGCTACGGACGGGCGTGCGTCGTGTGGGTGAGACGGCGGCTTGGGGCCGCCTGATCGGCGTTTGGGGCGATACGAGCGGTTCGGGCGGCGTCGCCGGCACCGACTTCCACGTCACGGGCGGCATCGTCGGCGTCGACCACGTCTTCACGCCGGTCCTGCTGGCGGGCGTCGCCGCGCAATGGACGAACAGCGAAGTCGATTTCGATGGAAGGTCCGACAATGCCAACGTCGATAGCGTCGAATTCGGCGCCTATGTGTCCTATGGCGACACCCGGTTCTACATAAACGCGAACGCGAGTTTCATCTGGCACGACTTCCAGGTTCAGCGGAGTGTGTTGGGCCTGGCCGCGATCGGCGAATATGACGGCACGACGATCTCGGCCTACGCCGAAACCGGCAAGATCTTCGAAACCGGCGGCTGGCGGCTTCAGCCGTTGGTGGCGGTGAGCTACGCCCATCTCGAGACAGACGATTACCGAGAGTTCGGCAATGCAATCGACTTGCTGAACGTCCAAGGAAGCGAGTTCGATACGCTGAAGAGCTTGGTCGGCTTGCGCCTCGCCTATCCCTTCGTGCTCGAGAGCGGGCGCAAGCTAGTGCCGGAAGCGCGTGTTGTATGGGCCCACGAGTTCAT
>QKCS01000367.1 GCA_003246795.1 Alphaproteobacteria bacterium | reverse complement strand
CCGGTGCAGCAATACATCTTCGAAGAAGAGTCGACCGGCGCCGGCGGTCCACGGCTGATTCCGTTCGGGCTGAAAATGGTCGGGCCCGTCATCATGACGTTCGGCAATGAAGAGCAGCAGAAGCGATTCTTGCCGCGCATCCTCGCGGCCGAAGACTGGTGGTGTCAGGGCTACTCGGAGCCCGGCGCGGGTTCCGATTTGGCGTCGCTCACGATGCGCGCTGAACCGAAAGGCGATCACTTCGTCGTCAACGGCCAAAAGACCTGGACCACTTACGCACAGTACGCCGACTGGATCTTTTGTCTGGTGCGCACCGACACGACGGTCAAGCAGCAGCAAGGCATCTCGTTTCTGCTGATCGACATGAAATCGCCCGGTGTCACCGTGCGGCCGATCACGATGGTGGACGGCACGCAGGAAGTGAACGAAGTCTGGATGGAAAACGTGAAGGTGCCGGCGGAAAACCTCATTGGTGAGATCAACAAGGGTTGGACTTACGCCAAGTTTCTGCTCGGGCACGAACGTGCCAACATCGCCGGTGTCGGCATCGCCAAGCGCGAGTTGAGCCGGGTGAAGAAACTCGCCGCCGACGTACAGCGGCGCGGGCGTCCCCTACTCGACGATCCATTGTTCGCCGCGAAGGTCGCCGAGGTCGAAATCGAGCTGACCGCGCTTGAAATCACGAATCTGCGCGTGCTATCGGCCGAAGCCGAGAATCGCGCGCCGGGTCCGGAGGCGTCGATCCTCAAGATCAAGGGCACCGAAATCCAACAAACCATTTCGGAACTCCTCATTGAAGCCGCGGGACCGGCGGCGCGCGCGTTCGTGGATGCCGTGATGGACGCCGACAAATCCTCGGGCGCCAACGGACCGAGCTATGCGCTGGGGGTCGCCGGCAATTACTTCAACATGCGCAAGCTCTCGATTTACGGCGGTTCTAACGAAATTCAAAAGAACATCATCGCCCAGATGATCCTGCAGCTCTGACACCGCCATGAATTTCACTTTCAGCGAAGAGCAACGAATGCTCGATGACACCGTGCAGCGTTTCATCGCACGCGATTACACGTTTGAAAAGCGCCAGGCGATTCTCGCCTCGGACGACGGCTGGAGCCGTGGGGTGTGGAAAACGCTGGCGGAGCTGGGTTTGCTTGGGCTGAACGTGCCGGAAGAGCACGGTGGCCTTGGCGCCGGACCCGTGGAGACAATGCTGGTGATGACGTCGCTCGGACGCGGCATCGTCGTCGAGCCGTATTTGTCGAGCGCGGTTCTCAGTACCTGGCTCCTGCGGCTCGCCGGCAGCGACGCGCAACGTACGGAATACCTGCCGGCGCTCGCCGCCGGCGAATCGATCGCCGCGGTGGCGCACGCGGAGTCGGCCGGGCGCTACGCACTTAACCACGTAGATACGCGGGCGGAATCGAGCGGTGGAGACTACAAACTGAACGGCCGCAAGGCGTTCGTGCTGCACGGCGGCGGCGCCGACGTGTTACTCGTATCGGCACGCAGCGCCGGAGCGGTCGACGACGAAACCGGTATTTCGCTTTTTCTGTTGAAACCCGATACCAAGGGCGTCGAGATCAAGAGCTACTCGACCTTGGACGGCCAGCACGAGGCCGAAATCATTCTGCGCGACGTGACGGTTCCCGCCTCCGCGCGGGTCGGCGACGAAGGCGCAGCATTCGGCGCCATCGAGCACGCCTACGACATTGCGCTCGCGGCGATTTGCGCCGAAGCTGTCGGCGCCATGAAGGCCCTGCTTGATTCGACCGTCGAATTCCTGCGCACCCGCCGCCAGTTCGGCCAACCGATCGGGCGCTTTCAGGCGCTGCAGCATCGCGCGGCGGAAATGCTGATGCACTACGAGCAAGCCAAGTCGATGAGTTATTTCGCCGCTATCCGCTGCTTGGGCGAAGATCGCGCCGAGCGTCGCCGGGCCTTGTCGGCCGTCAAGGTCACGACCGGCCGTGCCTGTCATTATGTCGGCCAACAGGCGGTGCAATTGCACGGTGGCATGGGCATGACGGATGAATTGAGCATCAGTCACTATTTCAAGCGCCTGACGGCGATCGAGCTCACGTTCGGCGACATCGATACCCACGTCGAACATTTTGTCAACGCGCGGCGCGCGAACGGTTAACGTTGGAGACACCATGGCACAGAAATGCAAAGCGGTAGTGGTTCGCGAAGTTGGCAAGCCGGTCTCGGTGGAAGAGATTACGGTGGATACGCCGCATGCCGATGAAGTCACCATTAAGATCGCCGCCTGCGGCGTTTGCCACAGCGATCTTTCCGCCACCAACGGCACGATTCCGTTTCCGCTGCCGCTCGTCCTCGGACACGAAGGCGCGGGCGTCGTCTCGGCGGTCGGATCGGGCGTTACCGACATCGCGGTCGGCGACCACGTCGTCAGTTCCTTCGTCAGCATGTGCGGCAAGTGCCGCTATTGCATTACCGGCCGGCCGTATCTGTGCGATCAATCCGCCAAGGCGGCGTTTACCCTGCCCGACGGCACCGTGCGCACGCACGATAAGGACGGCAAGCCGCTGAACGTCTTCACCGGCTGCGGCGTGATGGCGGAATACGCCACGCTGCACAAAGACAGTGTCGTCAAAGTCGAAGCGGGCATCCCGCTCGATCGCGCGGCGATCGTTTCCTGCGGCGTCATGACCGGCGTCGGCGCGGCGTTCAACACCGCCAAGGTCGAACCCGGCTCCATCTGCATCGTGTTCGGCGCCGGCGGCGTCGGCTTGAGCGCGATGCAAGGTTGCGCGCTCGCCGGCGCGGCACAAATCGTCGCCGTCGACATCGCCGACAACAAGCTCGAGATGGCGCGCCAGTTCGGTGCCACTCACGTGCTGAATTCAAAAAGCGTCGAGAACCCCGTCAAGGCACTGCGCGAACTCACCGGCGGCGGCGCGGACTACGCTTTCGAATGCGTTGGCTACGGTGACATCGTATCGACGGCCTACGGGGCTTTGCGCAAAGGCGGCATGGTGGTCGTAGTCGGCGTCGCGCCTGTGAAAGACATGACGTCGCTCCGCACCCTCAGCATCTACGCCGAGGGCAAGACGCTGACCGGCAGCCGCTACGGCTCGGCGCGCCCGAAAGAAGACTTTCCGCGCCTGCTGTCGCTCTACAAATCGAAGCGCTTAAAGCTCGACGAACTCATCACCCATCGCTACAAAATCGACGAAGCGCCCCAAGCCTTCGCCGACCTGACCGCAGGCAAGAACGCGCGCGGCGTAATCGTCTTCTAAGCCGAACCGTGCAGGGTACCCCTTCGCGCGGCTAAGTGACTTGACCGCGCGCATTTCTTTGAGCGCCATCAAGCTTTAGAATCGGCGGGCACGTCGGCCGACCCCACCGTGCCGTCGCAAGAATAATGCCGCAAAGGAGCAAACCATGAAAATCGGCATCCCGGCCGAAATATGGCCGCGGGAATCCCGCGTCGCTGCCACGCCCGAAACGATCAAGAAACTTACCACCGGCGGCTTACATCAGGTCGTCGTACAGTCGGGCGCCGGCGTGAAAGCGGCCGTCACCGACGACGCCTTCACACAATCGGGCGCCACAGTCGTCGGCTCCGCCGCGGATATCTACGGACAAGCGGAAATTGTGCTGAAAGTCCGCGCACCGCGCTCGGAAGAGCAAGCGATGCTGAAACAAGGACAGGTCGTCGTCGGCATGCTCAACCCGTTCGATCAAGAGGGTCTCGGCAAACTCGCCGCGCGCGGGGTAACTGCCTTTGCGCTCGAAGCGGCGCCGCGCATTACGCGCGCGCAAAGTATCGACGTGCTCTCCTCGCAGGCGAACATCGCCGGTTACAAGGCCGTGATCCTGGCGGCTAACGAGTATCGCCGCTTTCTGCCGATGTTGATGACCGCCGCCGGTACGGTGAAAGCGGCGCGCGTTGTGGTCCTCGGAGCCGGCGTCGCCGGTTTACAGGCGATCGCGACGGCGAAACGCCTCGGCGCCGTCACCGAAGCGTCGGATGTGCGCCCTGCCGTGAAGGAACAAATCGAATCGCTAGGCGCGAAGTTTATCGATGTACCATTCGAAACCGATGAGGAGCGCGAGATAGCTCAAGGTGTTGGCGGCTACGCCCGCCCGATGCCTGCGAGCTGGATGCAGCGCCAGGCGAAACTCGTTGCCGAGCGCATCAAACAGGCCGACATCGTGATTTCGACGGCGCTCATCCCGGGGCGCAAAGCACCCGTGCTCATCACCGAAGAGATGGTGAAATCGATGAAGCCCGGTTCGGTGATCGTCGATTTGGCGGTCGAGCAAGGCGGCAACTGCCCGTTGTCCGAACTC
>QKCS01000026.1 GCA_003246795.1 Alphaproteobacteria bacterium | reverse complement strand
ATGCTCCAGATGATGACGCCGAGCGTGAAGGCGAGATAGACGACGTCGTAGCGATCGTCATCGTCACCGACCGTCATCACGTAGCCGATCGTCACCAGGCACACGAGCAGCGTTCCAAGGAGGTCGATGATCGTCGAGCCTTTTCGTTGCATCGAAAGGAACACTGCACCGACTGCGGCGATGCTCATCGCGGCGGCGAAGGCGAGCCAAGAGGACGTGGCGCTCGCTTGGCCTGTGTCGGTCAAGTGGAGCAGCGAGAAGGCCGCCAGAAAGACGAAAAAGCCGTAGTGCCCGACGGTCAACGTGAGGCCGTTCGCGCCGCCGTCGAAGATCTGCATGGCCGACCAGACCGCGAGCGGGAGGAAGATGTAGAGCGTCAGGATTTCCGCATCGCTCCACCCGAGCGTCCGCTGCAGGCCATCGAAGCTGATGGCGAGCCAAAAGATAAGCGACAGCGCCGATAGATGTATGCCGGGGCGCCACTTCAGGGCCCAGGCAAGCGCCGCGCAGAGCGCCCAGAAGATCAGGAAGGGTGCGTGGATGATGCGATCGAAATCGAACGTTTCCTGCGACGTCCAATACGCGCCGATGACGAGCGCCGCGGCCAGGGCGGCGCGCGAAGGAACGAGCACGGCAGCCGCGAGCGCGCCGGCGGCCCACATGAGGGTGCCGTCCGGATAGTGGGCGGCAATGTTGTAGGTCTGCGCGACGAACCAGATGTTCGCGCCAAACATCAGCACGCCGAGCAGAACGAAGGCTTGGCCAACCAGGTCGCGGCCGCGGCCGATGAAGCCGATCGCCAGGGCATAGGCCAGCCACATGCCGCCGAAGAGGACGAAGAGGCGCACAGGTTTCGTCATCGCCGCCCAGTTCGTGCCGACGAAGGAGATGACGCCGGCGCCGACGAGAATGACGCCGAAGATCGCGAGAATGAGTTCAAGGCTCCGCGCGGGACGGCCGGCGCCGATGCTCGCCAAGATCGCATCGCGGTTCTCTTCGGGCACAAGTCCCTTGGCGATCCACATCTCCAGATCGATTTTCACCTGACGCTGGTAGAACGGGGGGCGCATTGCGAGATCCTTCGGTGTGAGCCGGATTGTGCGGCCGACTATGCCCGAATTGTGGCGCGGTCGCCCGTGGAAGTGTGACGGCGCTCGCTTTGGCGACGCTACGCGCGCGAGCGCTGCAACACGCAGGCGAAGAATCCGTCGGTGCCGTGCTGCGCAGGCGAAAGCCGGAGAACGGTTTCGGCGCCGCAGGGCCACGGCTTGTCGGAGATTTCGCGCCAGATATCGGCTGCGTTCTGCGCCGCGAAATCCTGATGCTCCACGAGAAAGGCCGCGACACGATCGTCGTTCTCGCGACGGAGAAGCGAGCAGGTCGCATAGATCAGCCGTCCGCCCGGTTTCACGAAGCGAGCCGCTCGTTTCAGAATCGCGTCTTGCAGCGCGGCAAGTTCTCCGAGGTTTGCGGCCTGGTTGGACCAACGCGCGTCGGGATTGCGGCGCCATGAACCGGTCCCGGAGCAGGGCGCATCGACGAGCACACGATCGAAGCGCCCGTAACGTTTCTTCATCCACTTGTCGTCGGCCGGCGGCAGCACCTTGCGCTCGGCGTTTTCAATGCCGGCACGCTTCAGGCGAAGCTTCGCCCGCTGCATGCGCACGTCGCTGATGTCGCATGCGACGAGGTGGCCGCGGTTCTCCATCGCCGCGCCTAGCGCCAACGTCTTGCCGCCCGTGCCTGCGCAGAAGTCGAGCACCTGCATGCCGGCACGGGCGTCGCAGAGCATGACGGCGAGTTGCGATCCTTCGTCCTGAAACTCGACGATACCGTCGCGAAAGGCTTGCGTGGCCGAGACGTTGGTTCCGGGCGCGCACCGCAAGCCCCACGCGCCGTACCGCGTCGGACGCGCTTCGACGGACTCCGCCTTCAATCGCGTCCGGGCATCGCGCACAGTGGACTTGATCGTGTTGACGCGCAGATCGACGGGCGGCACGGCGAGATTGGCCGCCATCTCTTCGGCGAAGCGCTCTCCCAGCGATCCGCGCAATGCGGCTTCGAACGCCGGCGGGCATTCAAGGCGGGTTGCCTCCGGCATCGAGGGATCGTCCAACGCGATGCCAGAAAGCCGGCCCAGGAGCGTTCGATCGAGATCGCTGAGGCGCACGCCCTTTGGTTCGGCGTGTCCGTGAAGGGCCGTCCAGGCCAGGAACAGGTTATGCGGCGTCGTGCGGACGGCACCGCGTTCGAGGCGCCACGTCAATCTGGCGCGGCAGCGGTTGATATCCTGCAGCGCCTGGACCACGCGGCGTCGCCCCGGCGCATCGAGGTCGCGTGCGGCTTTCAGCGCGTGCGACAGCGCCATGTCCAGCGAAGCGCCTTGGTCTTGGCGCAGCAGCGCGTCGAGTACAACCCTGGCGTTGGGGCCAACGGGCGCCACCGGCGCACGATCCCGGTTTCGGGTGCGCGCTGCACTTGTGGATGATTTCCGTGGGAGAGGCCGCTTTGTCATATGCGATAGTTTGCAAGCGGGGGGCTCCCGCATTAAATAGCCGGTTTGCGCCGTTCGCCGCGAAGACCGCTGCGACACGCGACGCAACCAAGACGGACTCACACCACAGCAATGGGCAACAAACTTCTGAAGGCCGCCGCGGTCAACCACAAGTTCGTGTCGAAGCGCGGCGTTTTGGAGCGGCTTTTCACCCTGATGTTCCAGGGCTTCGTCTACAACCAGATTTGGGAAGATCCCGACGTCGACATCGCGGCTTTGCGCATCCAGCCGTCGAGCCGGATCATCACCATCGCCTCCGGCGGGTGCAACGTCGTGAACTATCTCGCGGCCGACCCGGCGCGGGTCATCGCGGTCGACCTGAACCCGAACCACATCGCGCTGACGCGGCTGAAGCTTGCGGCCTTGAACTATCTGCCGACGTACGAAGACTTCTTTCAGTTCTTCGGCTATGCGAACACGAAGGACAACCGGCACAAGTTCGACACGTTCCTGTCCGACCGCCTGGACGAAACGACGCGGAAGTACTGGGAGAAGTGGATCCCGCTGCACGGGCGGCGGATCAACATGTTCGCGCGCAATCTCTATCGCTACGGCCTGCTCGGACGCTTCCTCGGCATCCTTCAGACGGTGGCTCGTTTTCACGGCAAGAAGCTGAACGAGATGCTGACGGCGCGCACGCCGGAAGAGCAGCGGGCGATCTTTGATCGGACGATTGCGCCGTTGTTCGATTCCGCCTTCGTGAAGGCGCTGTCGAAGCTGCCGGTTTCTTTCTATGCGCTGGGCATCCCGCCGGCGCAGTACGAAGAACTCAACAAGGCCTCTGGCGGCGATCCCGCCGGGCTGATCCGGCGGCGGATCGAGAAGCTCGCCTGCGACTTTCCGATTACGGAAAACTACTTCGCTTGGCAGGCGTTCGGCCGGCGCTACGACACGGAAGAGCGCCTCGGCGTCCCCGCGTATTTGCAGGAAGAGACGTACAAGGTAGTCCGCCAGCGCACCAACCGGGTCGAGACGCACTTGGCGTCGATGACCGAGTTCCTCGCGGCCCAACCGGAGCAGAGCCTCGATCGCTATGTTCTGCTGGATGCGCAGGACTGGATGAACGAGGAGCAGATCACTGCGCTGTGGCGGCAGATCACGCGCACGGCGGCGCCGGACGCGCGCGTTATCTTCCGCACGGCCGGCCCGGATTCCCCGCTCGGCAAGAAGCTGCCCGCGGACGTGCTCGACCATTGGGTCTACGAGGCGGAAGACGCGCACAAGTACTTCGACGCCGACCGCTCGTCAATCTACGGCGGGTTCCACATCTACAGCCTGAAAGCAGCGTGATGGCGGCGAACGCCCATCTGGCGATGGATCAGATGTACCGCCATCAGCGGTACATCTACGACCTGACCCGCAAATATTATCTCTTCGGCCGCGACAAGCTGATCCAGGAACTGCCGGTCGGCAAACACGAACACATCTGCGAGGTCGGCTGCGGGACGGCGCGCAACCTTGTGCTCTTGGCCAAGCGGCATCCGACAACGACGTTCTACGGCATCGATGCGTCGTCGGAGATGTTGAAGACGGCGCAAGCATCGGTGCAGGCGGCCGGCTTGGGATCCCAGGTGAAGCTCGCGGCGGCGCTTTCGACCGACTTTTCGGGCGGGTTGTTCGATCGTGCGGCGCCGCTCGACCGTCTGAGCTATTCGTACTCGCTGTCGATGATGGACGATTGGCGCGCCGCGTTGGAGCATGGGTTCGCGCAGCTCAAGCCCGGCGGGACGATCCACGTGGTCGATTTCGGCAACCAAGAAGGACTGCCGCGCTGGTTCAAG
>QKCS01000021.1 GCA_003246795.1 Alphaproteobacteria bacterium | reverse complement strand
GCGACTCCGCGTGAGTCATGTCGGCAGGCGACGCAACTGACAGCACGCTGTCAGCAGGGGCGCCGTACGTTGCCGGCGTGATATCGACAACCAGCCGCCCGATCGGAACCACCATCATCGCTCTCGCCGCAGCGACGTTCGCGGCAAGCGTGGCGTTCGGGCACGCACCGTTCGCAGGAGCCTTCGTCATGAGCGCCGCCGCCGCACCCGCAGAACATCCGGGCATTCACGACTTCGATTTCCTCGCGGGCGAATGGCGCATCCGCCACCGCCGGCTGAAGGAAAGGCTCGCGGGATCGACGGAATGGATCGAATTTTCGGGGACACAGAAAGCCCAGCTCCTCATGGGCGGCCAGGCGAACGTCGACGACAACGTGCTCGAGCTGCCGGGCGGCGCCTATCGCGCGTTGTCGATCCGGTCGTTCGATCCGAAGACGGGCCTGTGGTCGATCTGGTGGCTCGACAGCCGCTTCCCGCAAGGCCCGCTGGAGCCGCCGATGCGCGGCCGCTTCGAAAACGGCGTCGGCCTCTTCTACGCGGACGAGACCTTCAACGGAAAGCCGATCCGCGTGCGCTTCATCTGGTCGAACATCACCAAGACGAGCGCGCGCTGGGAACAGGCTTTCTCCCCCGACGCCGGCGCGACGTGGGAAACGAACTGGATCATGGAGTTCACGCGGGCGTCGTGAGCCGCCTTAGAAGTTCGCGGCCTCGAGCGTCATCAACCCGTCCGCGCCCGCCTTGATGCGTTCGGCCAAGGCGGCGGTGTCGGGCATCATGCGCTCCATCCAGAAGCGCGCGGAGACGAGCTTCGCCTCGTAGAACGCGGGGTTGCCGGCTTTCTGGGCCAACTTCGCCTGCGCGGCCTTCGCTTGGCGCGCCCACAGATAGCCCACGACCACGATGCCGAACATGCGCAGATAGTCGACCGAGGCCGCGCCCGCGTTGTCCGGATTCTTGAGTCCGTTCTGCGCGAGCCACATCGTCGATTCCTGCAGCCGCGCGAGGCCCGTCTGCACGGGCGCCGTGAACGGCTTCATCGCCTCGTCGGCGTTCGCGGAGAGGAACTCGTTGACGACCTTGAAGAACGTCATCGGCGCGCGCCCGCCGTTGCGCGCGAGCTTGCGCCCGACGAGGTCGAGCGCCTGCACGCCGTTCGCGCCCTCGTAGGTCTGGTTGATGCGCGAGTCGCGCACGAACTGCTCCATGCCGTGATCGCGGATGTAACCGTGTCCGCCGAAGCACTGCATGGACGCGTTCGCCGCCTCGAACCCCATGTCGGTGCAGAAGGCTTTGATCACCGGCGTCAGCAGGTCGGCGAGATCCGCCGCCTCTTGGCGCTCCTGATCGCTCCGCTTCGACGACGCGACGCCGAGCAGATAGCTGATCCAGGTGGCGAGCGACCGTCCGCCCTGCGCCGCCGTGCGTGCGAAGAGCAGCATGCGCCTGACGTCCGGATGCACGATCAACGGGTCGGCCGGCCCGTCCGGATTCTTCGGCCCCGTGAGCGCGCGCCCGACGAGCCGCTCCTTCGCGTACGCCGCCGCATTCTGGTACGCAACCTCGGACACCGCCACACCCTGAACGCCGACGCCGAGCCTGGCCGCGTTCATCATCCCGAACATGCCCTTCATGCCGGCCGACGACGACTTCTTGTCGCCGCCCGCGGCCTTCGGCTGAGGCTTCGGCCCGAGCCGCCACGCCGTCGCCTCGTCGAAATTGAGCACCGCCGTCGCGTTCGCCTTGATCCCCATCTTCTTTTCGATCGAGCCGGTTGAAACGCCGTTCCTGGCGCCCATCTTGCCGTCTTCGGAGACCAGGAACTTCGGCACCATGAAGAAGTTCACGGTCGAAAGGTCGTCGTGAATCTTCCCGTTCTCGTCCGGTATTTTCGCGATGACCATATGGATGATGTTTTTCGTGAGGTCCTGATCGCCCCCCGAAATGAAAATCTTCGTCCCCGAAAGCTTGTAGGTCCCGTCGTCCTGCTCGACCGCCTTGGTCTTCATCAGCCGAAGGTCCGTCCCGCAATGCGGCTCGGTCAAACACATCGTCCCGGCCCATTCGCCGCCGACCATCTTCGGAACGATGTGCTCCTTCATCCACGGCGCGCCCGTCGCGATCAACGCGGAATAGGCGGCCCCGGTGAGCCCCGGATACATCGCGAACGCCTGGTTCGCCGACGACCCCATCTCGGCCACCGCAAAGGTCAGAATGATCGGCAAACCCGCGCCGCCGAACTGCTCCGGCACGCCGAGCCGGTTCCACCCCGCCTCGCAATATTGTTCGTAAGCCTCTTTGAAGCCCTTCGGCGTGCGCACGACGCCGTTTTCGAAATGGCAGCCTTCCTCGTCGCCCGATTGGTTCAACGGCTGCAGCACCTCGGCCATGAACTTGCCCGCGCCCTCGAGCACGTCATGCACCGTCGCCTTGTCGAGCTCCGCGTACCCCGGCAGGTCGTTGTTCTTCTCGATCTCGAGCACGTCGAACATCAAAAATTCGAAATCGTCGACAGGCGCTTTGTAAGACGGCATGGGGAGCAAATCCGTGATGGGAACGCAGGGCTATGCGAAGATCGTTAGCCCGCGCCGGTTAACAAGGCAACAAGGTCACAAGGCCTTGAAGTGCAAGAGAAGCGAGGTCTCCGGCCGCGCCAGGAAGAGGTCGAGCCCCCGCGCGGAAAGCACCCGCCCCGAAAGCACCAATTCCCCTCGGGCAAGCGCCGGCGAAAGCCCGCGCTCGACGCTCGCCGTAACCGGTGGAACCGCCGCAACCCGATACAAGCGCCCGTCGTCGAGCCCCGGCGTGCGAAACACCGTCCCGCGCCCCAACTGCGCCGACCCCGTCCGCACGATGAGCGCCAAAACTTCGCCGTCGCCGCTGGCGCAAACGCCAGCATGATCGGCATCGAGATCGACCCGCCACCACCGCCCCGAATGAAGAAGGCCGCGAAACCGCTTGTAGTTCGCGATATGCGCCGCAAGCCGCGTGGAGTCCTTCTCGCTTAGTTCGCGCAGATCGAGTTCGAGCCCCATGTGCCCGAACGTCGCCACATGCGCCCGCAGATCGAGGTTCAGCCGCCGCCCCGTCGTATGGCACGCGGCGGGCCCGACATGCACGCCGGCAATCTCGGGCGGCAGAAACAGATTCGCGTTGCGTTGAATGTCGAAGCGATCGAGTGCGTCGTTCGTGTCTGAAACCCACACCCGCTCGGCGCGCCTCAGCATCCCGAAATCGCAGCGGCCGCCGCCGCTCGCGCACGTCTCGATTTCGACGCCGGGATGCGCCGCGCGCAAGCGATCGATCAACGTGTGGAGCGCGCGAACATACGCCTTGTGGCCCACGCCCGTGACGTCGCGGTTCATGTCCCACTTCAGATAGGAAATCGGATACGCAGAGAGCAGGGCGTTCAACGTCGCGAAGAGATGGTCCCCGACCTCCGCCCGCGCGATGTCGAGCACGGCTTGATTCCGCTGCAGCAATATCCCGCCCGCATCGCTGCGAATCCAATCCGGATGCGCCCGCGCCAGGTCGCTGTCGGGGTTGACCATCTCCGGCTCGACCCAAAGACCGAATTCGAGCCCGAGCCCACGCACATGCTCGATCAACAGCGAAAGCCCAACCGGATACTTCGCGGTATCGACGACCCAATCGCCGAGCCCCGCGCGATCGTCGTTGCGTCCCTTGAACCAGCCGTCGTCGAGCACGAAGCGCTCGGCGCCAACGGACGCCGCGCGCGTCGCCAGGCCCTTCAACGTCGCCATGTCGTGTTTGAAGTAAACCGCTTCCCACGTGTTGTAGTGCACGGGCCGCGGTTTGGCAGCAACCGATCGCGGAACAATCGCCTCACGCACGAAGGCGTGCAGCGTCTGCATCGCGCCGTTCAATCCGCGCGGCGAAAACGTTGCGTAGAGCCACGGGCTCTCATAGGCGTCATCCAGGCGCTCGTCCGGCAGTTCGCCGGCTTGAACCACGACATCGCCCTCGCGCAACCGTTCGACGACAAGGCGGTGGCTGCCGCTCCAAGCAAGCGTCAGCGCATAGACGTCGCCCAACATGTCCCCGAATCCCGGCGCGCCGACGAAGAGGCCGGGAAACCGATCGTGCGCCGGCCGCCCGCGCCGGCTCTCGAGCACGAGCACGCCCGTCTGCAACGTCTGCCGTTGCGGCGCGAACTCGCGCGCCCAATCGCCGCCGAACGAAAGCACGTCGTTCGCCCACGCCGGCAGCACGAGCGCGCCGGACGCCAGCGACGCCAGGCCGGACGCGTGCGTTCGAACGCCGAGGACGCCGCCAACGGACATCTCGTATTCGATGGTGACGGACGCCGCGCCGT
>QKCS01000057.1 GCA_003246795.1 Alphaproteobacteria bacterium | reverse complement strand
TCGCCGACGTCTCGCCGCGCCAGCCGTTGAACGAAGCGTTTGCCAACCGCGAAGGACTTTTCGGCGCGGCCGTTGACGAAAGGCTGCTCGCCAAGCTCGGCGTGCCGCAAGGATCGATCGTCAGGATCGGCAATGCGTCGTTCGAATTGCGCGCGATCCTGCGCCAGGAACCGGACCGCGTAGCGGGCGGCTTCTCTTTGGGGCCCCGTGTCTTGATCTCCGAGTTTGCGTTGCGCGCGACGGGACTCATCCAGCCGGGAAGCCTGATCAACTACAACTACCGCATCGCGCTTCCGCCCGAGGAAGAGTCGAACCTCATGCTGACCGAGTGGCTCGGAAAGCTTCGCGACACGTTCCCGAACGCCACCTGGCAGGTGCGCGACCGCCGAAACCCCGCGCCGGGCGTGCGCCGCTTCATTCAACAGGTCGCGGCGTTCTTGACGCTTGTCGGCTTGACCGCGCTCGTCGTCGGCGGCGTGGGCGTCGGCAGCGCGGTGAAGGCCTATCTCGATCGCCGGCGCGACGACATCGCGACGCTGAAATGCATCGGCGCCAGCGGCCGCTTCATCTTCTTCATGTTTCTCGCGGAGGTGATGACGTTGGCCGTGCTGGGCGTCGCGCTCGGCTTGCTTGTGGGGGCCGTGCTACCCTTCACGGCGCAGCTCGCTCTGAGCGGTGTGTTGCCGTTCAAGGCGGAGTACGATCTCTACTGGCGTCCGATCGCTTCCGCCGCAGGCTTTGGCATGCTGACCGCCCTGGCTTTCGCCATCTGGCCGTTGGCGCGTGCCAAGGAAATCACGCCGGCGGTCATGTTCCGCGATCTCGTAGCGCCGGCAAGCCGCTGGCCGCGCCTTCCCTATTTGATGGCGACCGCGCTCGCTTTCGGCGCGCTGATCGCCATGACGTTCGTGCTGACGCCGGACATCGAACTCGCCGCCGCGTTCGCAGGGGGCGCCGCGGGCGCATTCGTGCTCTTGCGCTTCACCAGTTGGAGCTTGATGTGGCTCGCCCGTCACGTGCCGCGGCCACATTTCGTCATGGCCCGTCTCGCGCTCTCGAACATCTATCGCCCGGGCGCACCGACGCCGGCCGTCATCCTGTCGCTCGGACTAGGGCTCACGCTTTTGGCTTCGATCGCGCTCGTCGACGCCAACATTCGGCGTATTATCCGGGAAGAGATTCCGGCCGAAGCGCCGAGCTTCTTCCTGATCGACATTCAGCCGAACCAAGTCGACGGCTTCAAAAAGATCATGAGCGAGTCGAAGGGCGTCTCCGACGTCGCGATCGTGCCGATGATCCGCGGCCGCATCGTCAAGCTGAACGACGTGCCGGCGGAAAAGGCGAAGGTGTCGCGTGAGGTGCAATGGGTGCTGAACGGCGACCGCGGGCTCACCTACGGCAACCCGCCGGACGCCGCCTCGCAGATCACGGCCGGCAAGTGGTGGCCGAAGAACTACAAAGGTCCGCCGCTCGTGTCGTTCGCCGCCGACTTGGCCGAGGGTCTGGGATTGAAAGTCGGGGACGCGATCACCGTTAACGTCTTGGGGCGCGAGATCGTGCTCAAGATCGAGAACCTGCGCCGCGTCGATTTTTCCAGCGCGAAGATGAATTTCATCATGATCGTCTCGCCCGGCGTTCTTGAGAGCGCGCCCCACGCGCACCTCGCGACAGCACGCGTCGAACCTCAAGACGAAGACGAAGTGGAGCGCGCCGTCACGAACGCGTTCCCGAACGTTTCGGTCGTGCGCGTGCGTGAGGCACTCGAGACCGCGAACGGTCTCGTGCAGCAATTGGCGGCCGGCATTCGCGCGGCGAGTTTCATCACGCTGCTGTCGGGCCTGTTGGTGCTTGCCGGCGCGCTTGCTGCGGGCCACCGGCACCGCCTCTTCGACGCCGTGGTGTTGAAGGTTTTGGGCGCAACCAAGGGTCAGGTGATGACGACTTACCTGATCGAGTTCGCCGCGCTCGGCGCGGGCGCGGGCTTCGTCGCCGCCATCATCGGCACGATTGCCGCCTGGGGCGTTTCGACCGTAGTGATGGAATCGACGTTCGTGCCATCGTTGACAACCCTGGGCGCCGTCGTCATCGGCGGCGCCATCATCGCCATGGCGCTCGGCATCGCGGCCACCTGGACCGCCCTTTCCACACCGGCGGCGCGGACATTGCGCACGGCCTGAGGCCGTGCCGCTTAACGAAAGATTTACCCGAATCGAAGAGGCCAAAATCGCCGATTTGCCTGGCTTGAAAACGGCTTAGGGCACATCGATATTACCGTAAGTTTCCCTGGTCCTGGGGTCCGGACGATTGGAGGGTTTTAGAGAATGGCAGAATTCGAAAACATCTACCGCGCGCGACCGGCGGCCGACGCACAAGCAATCGACCAAGGCCTGCGCGCCTACATGCTGCGCGTCTACAACTACATGGTTGTGGCGATGCTCGTGACGGGCGCAACGGCGTACACGGTCTTTGGCTTGGCATTCACGACTGATCCTTCCATCACGGGGCTGAAAGTCAACTCAGTCTACTACGTCACGAATCTTGGCGCCGTCTTGTTCTCTCCGCCCATTGTGTACGGCATCATATTCGCTCCGCTACTGTTCTCGATGTTCCTCGCTTGGAGGATGGGCACGGTTCGTTGGCAGACGGCGTTCGGTCTGCTGATGGCGTTCTCGGTCGTTATGGGATTATCCATGTCGGCGATCTTCGCCGTGTACGTTGCAGCCGACATCGTTCGCGTCTTCTTCATAACGGCGATTGCGTTCGGTGGCCTCAGCCTCTGGGGCTACACAACGAACATGGACCTGTCGCCTTACCGTTCGTTCCTTGTGATGGGCGTGATCGGCTTGATCGCCGCATCCTTGGTCAACTATTTCCTTCTCGATTCTACAACGCTTGATTTCGCAATCAGTGTAATCGGCGTGCTCCTCTTTGCGGGCATCACGGCCTTTCAAACGCAGGAATTGAAGCAGATCTACTTTGCAACGGGCGGCGTGGGCGAAGTCGCATCGCGCGCGGCAGTAGGTGGCGCGTATGTGCTGTATCTGTCGTTCATCAATATGTTCATGTTCCTGCTGAATTTGCTGGGCAACCGGCAGCAATAAGCTCGATTGGAAGGTGCGAAGCCCCGGAACGCTGTTCCGGGGCTTTTCGTTTGTCGGCGCTACTCGACGAGCCGCGGCCGTTTCGCGTCGAACACGCGTAGCACCTGCGCCAGATCGTGGCCGCGCTTCAGAATGTGTCCGGTCGCCGCGACGACGCTATAGAGCCCCTGCCGGTGGCGCAGCTTGGGCCGCTTCTCGATGCGGTAGAGCGGTATCTCGGCTGAGCGCCGGAAAACGGCGAACGTCGCCGTCTCGCGCCCCGCGCCGATCGCATAGTCGCGCCACTCGCCGTCCGCGACCTTGCGTCCGTATACGGTCAAAATGGTGCTGAGTTCGCGGCGATCGAACATGACTTGTTCGTGCCGCTCGCGCCCCGAAGGGGCGTCGCCCGTATCGACTTTCCGCAGCGTTGGGCTTTCGCTGCGGAAGAGCTGTATGGGTTCGTCGGTCATACCGTCACGAAATGTTCGCCCCGGCACCGCCGTTTGGCAAGCCCGTTTCAGCGTTTACGGCAGAGAAAAACACCGTCCGCAATCGGCAGGAGCATGGCCTCGACGCGTGGATCATCCTTGATTTTCGCGTTTAACGCCCGGATGGCGACGGTTTCCGGCGAGGTGTCCTTGGGATCGGCCACTTGCCCCGACCAAAGCACGTTGTCGATGGCGATTACGCCGCCCGGCCGCGCCAGCCGCAGCATGCGCTCGTAGTAGGCGTCGTAGCCGGACTTGTCGGCGTCGATGAACGCGAAGTCGTACGTGCCGCCGGCGCCCTCTTTGATGAAGCGGTCGAGCGTTTCGATCGCCGGCTGCACATGTCCGGTGATCCTCTGCGCCTGACCTGCCGCATCCCAATAGGCGCGAGCGCGCGCCATGTACTCTTCGCTGATGTCGAGCGCATCCGCGTGACCGTCGGCAGGCAACGCAAGCGCGACGGACAGCGCGCTGTAGCCCGTGAACGTTCCCACTTCGATATAGCGCTTCGCGCCCATGAGCTTGGCGAGCAGCGCCATGAAGGCGCCCTGCTCGGGCGCGATCTGCATGATCGCCGCCCGTCCCATGGCGGCGGTCTCCTCGCGGCACTTCTTGAGCACCGGGTGTTCGTGGACGCCGACCTGGACGACGTAGTTGAGCACCGCATCCGTAAAGTCGATGGCTTTTCGCATAGGACCTCGCCCGGGTGAACCGCCGCACGTTAGCGGCGCGGGCACTCAACGGCCAGCTTGCGAACTTGCAATTCGCGGACGCCGCCG
>QKCS01000113.1 GCA_003246795.1 Alphaproteobacteria bacterium | reverse complement strand
ACGGCCGGTCGGACGCCTGAGCGGATTCGATCGCCGCCGCCACCGCCGCCGGGTCGTGCCCATCGACACGCACCGCCGTCCATCCGGCCGCCTCGAAGCGCGCGACCTGGTCGCCCGATTCCGAAAGGCTGACCGGACCGTCGATCGAAATACCGTTGTCGTCGAAGAGAACGATCAACTTCGAAAGCTTCAGATGCCCGGCGAGCGAGATCGCCTCGTGGCTGATCCCTTCCATCAAGTCGCCGTCGGAGGCGATGACGTAGGTGAAGTGATCGACGAGGGCGCTGCCGAACCGCGCCTCCAAAATGCGCTCTGCGATCGCCATGCCGACGGCGGTCGCGATGCCTTGGCCGAGCGGCCCCGTCGTCGTCTCGACGCCCGCGCCGTGCCCGTATTCGGGATGGCCCGCGCAAGGCGAACCGAGTTGCCGGAAGCGCTTGATGCGCTCCAGCGTGATGTCGCTGTAGCCAGTCAGATGCAGCAGCGAATAGAGCAGCATCGATCCGTGCCCGGCCGACAGCACGAAGCGGTCACGGTCCGGCCAATGCGGGTTCTTCGGGTCGAACTTCAGGAATTTCGAGAAGAGCACGGTGGCGACGTCCGCCATGCCCATCGGCATGCCGGGATGGCCCGACTTCGCGGCTTCGACCGCATCGATCGAAAGGGCGCGGATGGCGTTGGCCATGTCGCGGTGGGAGACGGAGTTGGGGAGAGCGCTCGCCATGTGACCCATGATTTGGGCCCATAGCCGCAAGGCCTGCCCGCCGGCGAGAACCGCTGGCGGGTGCCCAAACCTCAAGGCATCCGGGCCTGGAAAAAGCGAGCGGACAATGCCCGCCCCCTCACGCCCCCGTCAACCCCGAAACCCGCGCAATTCTGCGGCAAATGGGGAGAGCCGGACGCAATGAATTGAAACGTTCGGTGAGCGGTCGCTACGTCCGTTTCGAAATCAGATACGCGCACCGCCGCGCGCCAGCGAGAACGTGGTCGGTGCGTTCGACCGAAACGTCGTCGCCCAGCGATTGCTGGAACACGCGCAATTCCGAACGGCAGAACTTTTGGCACGCCGCGGCCGCGGCGCAGATGGGGCAGTGGTTTTCGATCAGCAGTATGCCGCGCGCCGTCTTGCGCGACTCGGCCATGTAGCCTTCCGCGCTGCGCAGTTGGGCGAGCGTCGCGACGCGCTTGGCGAGCGGCATCGAAGGCGAGATCGCGGCGCGATAGCGTTCGAGCATCTCTTTCTCGCGCCGCGCGATCAGCTTCTGCAGCGCCGGCTTGCCGTAAATCTCCGTCACGCTCGCGATCAGCTCGACGGCGAGCGCCTCATGCGCGTCGGGAAAGGCGACGCCGGCCGCGTCGGTCAGCGACCAGCGGCGCAACGGCCGGCCCTTGCGCTCGCGATGCTCCGTGAAGCGCACGAACCCCTTGGCGGCGAGCTCGTTCAGATGAAGCCGCATGCCGACGGGGGACATGCCGGCCTTCGCCGCCAATTCCTCCGCGGTCAAGGGTTCGGCCCCCTTCATCAGCTTGAGCACGCCCTCGGCCGCGCGCCGCTCCTGCAATCCCATTGCGATCACATCCAATAAAGATAGTATTTGCTTTTTTTATTCGACCGCGCTCTCAATGTCGACCCTGAAGGAGCCGCTCCCGTGAAGACCCAAGGAACCTGGGCCGAACTGCTCTCGCCCGCCTACGCGGCGCCGGCGGGCATGTTCACGCTCGGGATCGTGCTCCACGCCTTCAACGTCTTCATCGCCTCGACGACGATGCCGACGGCCGCGGGCGAACTCGGTACGGCCGCGCTCTTGAGCTGGACGGCGTCGGCCTATCTCATCGCCTGGGTCGCGGGCGGTGCGGCGGCCGCGACGTTGAAGACCGGCCTCGGCGCCCGAACGGTTCTCTACGCTTCGTCCGCCGCGTTCATGGTGGGTACGGCGATCTTCGCGCTCGCCGGTGCCGCGCCCGTGGTGATCGTCGGGCGCGCCTTGCAGGGCTTCGGCGAAGGCGTCGTCATGGCCTGCTGCTACACGCTGATCCCGGAGATCTTTCCGAAGCACCTCGTGCCGCGCATCTTCGCGGTCGAGTCTGTCGTGTGGGTCCTGGCGGCGCTCGGCGGCCCGCTCGTCGCCGGCGCGATCACCGAGTTCTGGTCGTGGCGCGCCGCCGTCGCGGTCAGCCTACCGGCCTCGCTCATCTTCGTGCTTCTGGTCCCCCTCTGCGTGCCGAAGCGGACCGCGCCCGCGGCGTCGAAGGTTTCGATTCCCTTCGCCCAACTCACGCTCATCGTGCTCGCGATCTTTCTCGTGTCGTCGAGCGGCGAAATCGCGAACCGCGCCGCGTCTGTTGCAGCGCTCGTCGCGGGCCTCGCGCTGCTCGCCTTCACCGTCAAGGCGGACAAGGCGCGCACGCCGCGCCTCTTCCCCGCGCACGCCTTCCGCCTCTCCGATCCGATGGGCGCGGGGCTCCTGCTCGTCGCGTTGATGACGTTCGTCGAGGCGCTGCCCTCCGTCTACGTCGCCTTCATGGGTCAGAAGCTTTGGGCGTTGAGCGCGCTCGAAGCGGGCTTCCTCGCCGCGACCGTCGCGATCTCGTGGAGCGTGGTCGCCATCGCCGTCGCCCACATGCCGCGCCTCGCCGTCGGCGCCTACGTCCGCCCCGCGCCGCTACTGATGGCGGCGGGCTTGGCCAGCGAAGTCGCCGCCCTCCAATGGATGAACCTGCCCATGGCCGTCGCCGGACAAATCCTGATCGGCGCGAGCTTCGGCCTCTCCTGGGCGCGCCTCTGCGAACATGTGATGGAGCAAGCGCCGGATTACGAGCGCGACTTCGCCGCCGCAGCCCTGCCCACGATCCTCTCCGCCGGCGTCGCCGTCGGCGCAGCCTTCTTCGGCGCGCTCGCCGGCTGGTCGAACCTCAAGCCCGACCAACCCCCCGCCGAAATCGCCGCGATCTTGGTGCCGCTCTTCACAATCGGCACCCTCGTCGCCGCCGCTTCGACCGTCGTGGCGATGCGCGCGACACAGTCGGTGCGAACGCGTTCGTTCGTGACGTGATATCTTCCAACGGATGAAGAGGCTTCGCGCCAACGTCCGGCGAGTGACCGGAAGCACCGCTCACACCGTTCAAACGGCCAATGGCGTCGAACGTCTGCCTGATCCAGTCGCCGTTGAGATCGCGGCCGAAGACTCGGCGTTCTTCTTGTACCGGCTGGACGGCAAAGGCGAGTGCATAGCCGACACGTGGCACCAAACTGTCGATGAGGCGAAGGCGCAAGCCAACCACGAGTACGGCATCGAAGAAGAAGACTGGAAAACCGTCTAGCTCCTCAAGCCGTCTTCTGTTCCCTGATGTCGAGGTCCTTCGTCATCGCCTCGCGCATGACGAACTTCTGGATCTTGCCCGTCACCGTCATCGGGAATTGGTCGACGAAACGCACGTAGCGCGGGATCTTGTAGTGCGCGATCTGGCCTTTGCAGAATTCGCGCACCTCGGCCTCGGTCAGTTTCTCGCCCGCGCGCAAGGCGATCCACGCGCACAGCTCCTCGCCGTATTTCGCGTCCGGCACGCCGAACACCGACACGTCCTGAATCTTTGGATGGCGAAAGAGAAACTCCTCTACCTCGCGCGGATAGACGTTCTCGCCGCCGCGGATTACCATATCCTTCACGCGCCCGACGATGTTGCAGTAGCCGTCGGCGTCCAGCGTGGCGAGGTCGCCCGTGTGCATCCACCCCGCCGCGTCGATCGCCTCGCGCGTCTTCGCCTCGTCGTCCCAATAGCCGAGCATGACGGAATAGCCGCGCGTCAAAAGCTCGCCGCGTTCGCCGACGGGAAGCGTGCGTCCGTTCTCGTCCACGATCTTCACCTCGACATGCGGATGAATGCGCCCGACGGTGGCCACGCGCTTCTCGATCGGATCGTCGGCGCGCGACTGGAAGCTGACGGGCGAGGTCTCCGTCATGCCGTAGCAGATCGTCACGTCCTTCATGTGCATGCGCCCGACGACCTTCTTCATCACCTCGATCGGGCAGGGCGCGCCCGCCATCACGCCCGTGCGCAGCGACGACAGATCGAAGGAGTCGAAATCCGGATGTTCGAGTTCCGCCACGAACATCGTCGGCACGCCGTAGAGCGCGGTGCAGCGTTCGGCTTGAACCGCCTTCAGCACCGCGCCGGGTTCGAACGCGTCGGCTGGATAGACCATCGTCGCCCCGTGCGTCACGCAGCCGAGATTGCCCATCACCATCCCGAAACAGTGATAGAGCGGCACCGGAATGCACAGCCGGTCCTTGTCGGTGAAGCCTTGCGCCCGCGCCGTGTTGCGCCCGTTGTTCAGGATGTTGAAGTGGGTGAGCGT
>QKCS01000040.1 GCA_003246795.1 Alphaproteobacteria bacterium | reverse complement strand
GCGGTGAGCGCTTGCGCCCAATCGAGCGTCTCGGCGACGCCCGGCATTTTGAAGATGTCAGCGTCGCGGAGTCCTTGGACGAACGCGACGATCTCCTTCGAAAGGCGCTCGGCGACGCCGGGGACTTTGCGGCGCACGATGTCGAGTTCGCGTGCGGCGTCGGGGAAATCGACCCAGTGATAGAGACAGCGGCGCTTGATCGCGTCGTGGATCTCGCGCGTGCGGTTGGACGTGATGACGACGATCGGCGGATGCTCGGCCTTCACCAGCCCGAGTTCCGGGATCGAGACCTGGAAGTCGGCGAGGACTTCAAGGAGAAACGCTTCGAACGGTTCGTCGGCGCGGTCGAGTTCGTCGATCAAGAGCACGGGCGGACCGTCGACATGGGGCTCGAGCGCTTGGAGCAGCGGACGCTTGATCAAGAAGCGGTCGGAGAAAATCTCGCTCTCAATGAGCGCGCGGTCGTGTTGGCCCTGGAGTTCGGCGAGTCGGATGGCCGTCATCTGTCCCGCGTAGTTCCATTCGTACACGGCCGACGAGACGTCCAAGCCCTCGTAACATTGCAGGCGGATCAGCCGCCGGCCCAGCGTCGCGCTCAGCACTTTGGCGATTTCGGTCTTGCCGGTCCCGGGCTCGCCTTCCACGAACAAGGGGCGGCGGAGTTTCAGCGCGAGGTAGAGAACCGTCGCCAGGTCGCGGCCGGCGACATAGTCGCCGCGGGCGAGCAGGGCCAGCGTTTCGTCGATCGAAGCGGGCAGGGATTGGGTCATCGTCAGAACGTAGGGCAGGGCCAGTTCCGAGGGAAGGCGCGAGATGGCTTCGCGCGACACGTGAAAGTTTCGCATCTGGCGCGAACGAGGTGCCCGGCCACTTGCGCATGGGGCGCTTTGCCTGGCTTGCCGCCACGATTTGTGCTCAGTCGGCGGGCCCCGCGCCCTAGCGTGGACGTCATTAACATCGATTAGACATCAGGAAGGGTCAAACGAGATGAAGCGCATTCTCCTTGCCGCTGCCGCGTTCGCGGTCAGTGCGGTCGTCGCGCATGCCGATCCGTATGCCGGCTACTACGGCAACACGGTGAACATCACGAGTCCGGACGGCACGACCGACAAAGCCTACGTCAACGAAGACGGGACATGGGAGCGCAAGAATTCCGACGGCACGTCGCTGAAGGGCACGTACACCGTTGCCGAAGACGGCAAGAGCGCCTGCTTCACGCAAACCGAGCCACCGCCGGCCGCCGATCAGAAGCCGGCCTGCTTCCCCACCGACGACCGCAAAGCGGGCGACACCTGGGAAACGAAGGACGACAAGGAAAACGTGACGAAGTGGTCGATCACGGAAGGCCGCTAACCTAATCCTTCGATCTTCTTGGGCCGGGCGACGGTGACGTCGTCCGGCCTTATTCTTGCAGCGCCCCGATCCCAGCTCGGCCCCATTCCGCGCGCGTTCGCGCCGCATTCAAAAGGCCTCATGGACGCTCCGGCTAATCTTTCGCCCGAGGGAGAGCACCATGGGACTTCGAAATCAGATCACTGGACTATTGGCGGGCGTCGCCGTCGCCGTCGCGCTGATGGGCTGTTCGCATACGACGCAGACGACGTCGGGCGGCGAGTACCTTCGCGCCTACACGCAAGAGACGGGGCCGCGCGCCGCGCCGATGAGCGCGGAAATCAAAGAGGCCGCCGCCGTCGAACCGCTCTTGAGGTTTCCCGCTCGTATCGGGCTTGCCCGCATCGGGAAGGCAAGCCGATGGGGTGGCGCGGCGTTGACGGGCATACCGGACCGCGAGGCGCAGAGCTGGCAGAAGGTGGCGATGAAGCTGGGCCCAAAATTCGGCGCGTTCGTGCCTGTGAGCCCATTGATCGCGGAGATGTTCGACGACCGGGACCGGCAGCGCAACTCGGATGCGCGGGAGGTGGTGCGCAAGATCCAACTTGCTTCTGCTCGCCAGCATCTCGATGCCGTCATCATCTACGAGTCCGACGGAACGGCAGACAGCAGCAGCAATCCGCTATCCATTGGCGAGTGGACGCTGATCGGTCTGTTCGTGCTGCCCAGCCAGGACGTCGAGGCGCGCGGGTTTGCGCAGGCGATGATGATCGACGTGCGCAACGGCTATCCCTACGGTACGGCACAGGCAGAGGCGACGGACTCGTCGGTCACTGTGCGCGTCGCAACCGACGACACGGAGAAGGGGCTCGCGGAGTCCGTGCGCCTGGCCGCCGTCGAGAATCTCGCGCCTGAAGTGGAGGAGATGATCCGCGAATTGCGCACCGAACTTGCGGAGAAGCGCGAAGCGCGGCGCGGAAGGTGATGTTTGTGATCCGCCTCTTCGCGGGGGAGAGGCGGATCGGCCTTAGGCGTTTGCCGCAGCCACGGCGCGCTTCGCCATCACCGTCACGAGGTGAGCGCGGTACTCGGCCGTGCCGTGGAGGTCGCTGTTCATGTCGCCGGGCGCGACTTTGATGCCGGCGATGGCGTCGGGCGTGAACGATTTCGCGAGGGCGGCTTCCATTTCCTTCTGGCGGAAGACGCAAGGGGACGCGCCGGTCACCGCCACGCGCACACCGTCCTTCGTCTTGGCGACGAACACGCCGACCATGGCGTAGCGCGAGGCCGGGTTTGGGAACTTCATGTAGGCGGCCTTCTCGGGTACGGGGAAGGTCACTTCGGTGACGATCTCGCCGTCCTTGAGGGCGGTCTCGAACATGCCGGTGAAGAAGTCGTCAGCGGTGATCGCCCGCGACGTCGTATTGATCGTGGCGCCGAGGCCCAGCACGGCGGCTGGGTAGTCGGCGGCTGGATCGTTGTTCGCGATCGAACCGCCGAGCGTTCCCATGTGACGCACGGCCGGGTCGCCGATATGGGCGGCCAGGTGCGCGAGCGCTGGAATCGCCTTCTGGACGTCGGGCGAGGACGCGACGTCGAAATGCTTCGTTCCGGCGCCGATCGTTACGGTGCCGCCCGCGGCCTTGACGCCGCTGAAGCCCGGGATCGCGGCGAGGTCGATCAGCGCGCTTGGTTGGGCGAGGCGCTGCTTCAAGGTCGGGAGCAGGGTCTGACCGCCGGCGAGGAATTTGGCTTCGTCGTTTCCTTCGAAGAGTTTGCGCGCTTCGTCGAGCGACTTCGGGCGAAAATATTGGAATTGATACATGGCGTCGGTCCTTATTCGGCGGCGTCGCGAACGTTGTGAATGGTCTGCCAGACGCGCAGGGGCGTTGCGGGCATGTTGAACTCCTTCACGCCGAGCGCGTCGGTGACGGCATTGATGACGGCGGCGGGCGAGGCGATGGCGCCGGCTTCGCCGCAGCCTTTCACGCCCAATGGGTTCGACGGGCACGGCGTGACGGTCAGCCCGACCTTGTAGCTCGGCAGGTCGTCGGCGCGCGGCATCGTATAATCCATGTAGGAGCCGGTAAGAAGCTGGCCGGACTCCACGTCATAGACGCCGTGTTCGAGGAGCGCCTGGCCGATGCCTTGCGCGACACCACCGTGGACCTGGCCTTCGACGATCATTGGATTGATCACGTTGCCGAAGTCGTCGACGGCGACAAAGTTTTCGATCCTCGTCACGCCGGTGTCTGGGTCGATCTCGACTTCGCAGATGTGGCAGCCGGCCGGGAACGTGAAGTTCGTCGGGTCGTGGAAGGAGCTTTCCTTGAGACCCGGCTCGATCTCAGACGTCGGGAATTTGTGCGCGACATAGGCGTTGAGCGCGACTTCGTGAAACGCGAGCTTGCGGTCGGTGCCCGCGACCTTGAATTCGCCGTTTTCGAAGACGATGTCGGCGGCCGCGGCTTCGAGCACGTGGGCGGCGATGCGCTTCGCTTTCGCTTCGACCTTGTCGAGCGCCTTGGAGATCGCGGTCATCCCGACGGACGTGCGCGAGCCGTAGGTTCCCATGCCGAACTGAACGGACGACGTGTCGCCGTGGATGATCTCGACATTCTCGATCGGGATGCCGAGGCGTTGCGCCACAATCTGGGCGAATGTCGTCTCGTGGCCCTGGCCGTGGCTGTGCGCGCCGGTGAAGACTTCGACGCCGCCTGTGGGCGTCACGCGGACTTCGGCGGATTCCCAAAGGCCGACCCCGGCGCCGAGCGAGCCGACGGCCGCGGAGGGCGCGAGGCCGCAGGCTTCGATGTAGGTCGAGAAACCGATGCCGCGCAGCTTGCCGCGCGATTTGGCGTCGGCGCGGCGGGCGGCAAAGTTCTTGTAGTCGGCCAGTTCGAGCGCCTTGGCCAGCGAGGCCTCATAGTCGCCCGCGTCGTAATTCATGATGACGGGCGTTTGGTGCGGGAACTCGCGAACGAAGTTCTTGCGGCGGAACTCGACGGGGTCGAGCTTCAGCTGGCGCGCGGCCTCTTCGACGATGCGTTCGACGACGAAGGTGGCTT
>QKCS01000275.1 GCA_003246795.1 Alphaproteobacteria bacterium | reverse complement strand
CAGCAATTCCGAACAGCGTGCAAGAGACGCGCGGCGCACCTGCTACGCCGAACAGATCATTTCGATCAAAGTGCACGACATCGGCATGATCGGGAAGGTTCTCGATGCGATCGCACAAGCGGGGTCGAACTACTGGCTGGTGAACTACACCGTGTCTGACAAAGACAGGTTGGAGCGCGCCGCGCGAAAGGCTGCGTTCTTGGACGCCATTGCGGTCGCCGACGCTTATGCGCACGACGGACAATTCAAACGAGGGCGTGTCCTCAAGATCCAAGACGACACGGTGCAGTTCCCCGACGTCGAGTATCTCGACCGCGACTATCAAATGAGGTCCCCCGGACGCTACGGCCGCTACGAGCAGGTTGTCGTCACGGGATCCAGGCTTCCTCAAATCGAGACGACATTCGATATCCCGCCGCCGCGGGAACAGACGATCGACGCGTCGACGCACGTGTTGTTCGAGATCGACTGAGCCGAATGCTCGTCGAAGTCGGTCGGTTTCTCTTCGCCTACGAAGCCTACATTCTGCGCAGCCGGCTTGTGGCCGAGGGCCTGTTCGCGACGGTCGTTCACGATCAGCACCCCCAGGTCGCGTGGCACTTTGCGCTTGCGCTCGGCGGCGTGAAGGTCCTCGCGCTGGAGGAGGAACTGGACCGCGTTCGGGAGGTGCTCGCGCGCGGCAAAAGGGGCGACTTCACGCGCGAGCTGGAAGCCGCATTCGGCGATCTCGACGACCTGCGCTGTCCCGTCTGCGGATCGCGCGAGCACGTGGATACACGCTCGCCGGTCGATGTGATCATGGCGATCGCCGCGCTGCTGGTCGCCTTCGTATCCCCGTATGGGCGGACTGCCATCAGTGTGAAACCTGCGGGGCGCGGTGGCGGGGCCACGATGGGCCGGTCACCCTGCCGACGTGACGCGCTTGCCGTTCGGGCGCGCGGGCCCTAAGTCTTGGCGATCTCGCAATTGCACAAAGGGTCTCGCTTCATGCTCGGACGCCTCAACCATGTCGCCATCGCCGTGCCGGACATCGAGGCGGCGGCGGCGATCTATCGCTCGACCTTCGCGATGGGGGCGAAGGTGTCGAAGCCGGTGCCGCAGCCGGACCACGGGGTCACGACCGTGTTCGTCGAACTGCCGAACACGAAGATCGAGCTTCTGGAACCCTTGGGCGACAAATCGCCGATCGCGAACTTCTTGAAGAAGAATCCGTCGGGCGGCATCCATCATGTCTGCTACGAAGTCGACGACATCGATGCGGCGTGCAAGCAGATGGTGGCGCAGGGCGCGACGATCACGGGCGACGGCAAGCCGAAGATCGGCGCGCACGGCAAGCCCGTGATCTTCATGCACCCGAAGGACTTCAACGGCACCTTGATCGAACTCGAACAGGCGTGAGGCGCGTATGGGGATCGCCGGCTCTTTGATGGTGATCGCGATTTCGTGGTGGCTCGCCTTCTTCATGATGCTGCCGGTCGGCGTGCGCTCGCAGCTTGAAGAGGGCAACGTCGTGCCGGGAACGGAGCCGTCGGCGCCGGCGGCGCCGAAGCTCGCGCGCAAGGCGGTGCTGGCGTTCGTCATTGCGATCGTGATCTGGGCCGCGCTGTTTTCGGTGATCGAATTCCGGCTGATCGCGCTCGACGACATTCCCTTGCCGTCGGGACTTCAGTGGGACTGAAACGCCCCCCAAAAGCGAAAAAGCGAGGCTGCGTCCACGCGCGCCTCGCTCCGCCCAACGGTCCGGTTGGCAGGCTCTGATGGGCCCGACCCTTCCGGTTTCCTCCCTAAACTTGGGCTGCTGCCTTCAAAGATGGCACGATGACCGTAGTTCAGTCACGTAAGAATGTCACCCATTTACCTAGGTTGGTCGCACGGAAATTTCAGTTTGAGGAACCCGTGTCCCTGCGGTGTTGCATCGATGACAGCGGTTGTCGGGGAATTTGCGGTATTTAGACAACCGGCGCACGCATGCTTGACAGAGCGGCGTGCTCTCAAATGTTCTCGGGGTGCTGGGGAGCCGTCGTTGGGTGCGGAATGGTTCTACGTTTGTTCATTGCCATCGTCGCTGTTTTCGCCGTTGTGCCCGCTTGGGCCAGCCAGACATGGCGGGTCACCAAGTCGGAATGGACGGAGGAGGATGAGCGCGGCTATTCGGCCTTCGTTCAGCGGATCGGCGAAAGCGGCTGCCTGACGCCGGACGACTGCATCAATTCCGACGTCAATCCCTATCGGGGCACGGACGGCAAGGGCATCAACTTCAACGCCGACTGCGCGGACCTCGTCTACATGCTGCGCGCGTATTACGCGTGGAAGAACGAGTTGCCGTTCACGTATGTCACGGGCGTTTATGCGCGCGGCGGCGGCGACATACGTTTTTCGACGAAAGGCAACCGCGTCGCGGGACGGCGCAACATCAAAGGCGGCGTCAACGGGCGCAGCGTGATCTACGCCATCCGCGATTCCGTTTCGTCGGCGACCTATCGCGTCGGTCCCGACATGGACGAGAATCCGATCACCGATCTCTATCCGGTGAAGATTCAGCAGGGATCGGTCCGGCCCGGCACCGCCATCTACGACGTCAACGGGCACGTCGCCATCGTCTACAAGATCGGCACGGACGGGCGCGTCTATTACATGGACTCGCATCCGGACTTCACGCTGACGCGCAGCGTCTACGGCGCGCAGTTCGGGCGCGACTTTCCGGCGATGGGCGCGGGGTTCAAGAACTTCCGTCCGATCCGATTGGAGCGCGGGCGCATCCACATCGCCAAGAACGAACAGATCGCCGACTACTCGACCGAGCAGTTCCACGGCAACGTGAATCCCGATCCCCAGGGCGACTGGCGCAAGGCGAAGTTCGCCTACGAAGGTCTCGAAGTCGGATTCTACGAATACGTCCGGATCGCAATGGCGGGCGGGAAACTGACCTTCAACCCGGTCGCCGAGATCAAGGCGACGATGAAGACGCTGTGCAACGATCTCTACGACCGCCAGCGCTTCGTCGAGATGGCGATCGAGGCGGGGATCGACCGCAAGCCGCATCCCGAGAAGCTGCCGCCCAACATCTACGGCACCGACCACATGGAGTGGGAGATCTATTCCACGCCTTCGCGCGATGCGCGGATCAAGACCGCGTTCCGCGCCTTCCGCGGCGACGTCGAGCGGTTGATCCAGCTGTGGATGGACCGCGACGAGCGCGTGTCCTATGACGGGCTCGACCTCCGGGCCGATTTGAAGAAGACCTACGACCACGCGGCCGAAATTTGCACGGTCATCTATACGAACTCGGCCGGGCGGCGGGTGACGCTTTATTTCCCCGACTTGGTGAAGCGGCTGTTCCGCATGTCGTTCGATCCCTACGACTGCATCGAGCGGCGTTGGGGCGCGACGTCGGAGGAGGAGCTGGCGAGCTGCGCGAACACGCGCACGAAGGAGCGCTGGTACGACGCGATGCAGCGGTTGCGCAATCAGATCGACCGCACCTACGACGCGCGGATGGACTTCACCGTGCGCCAGCTCGAGGACGCGGTGCCGGGCTCCGGCGTCGACACGGCCCCCGACGTCGACGTGAAGCACGTCATCGACAATATGGGCTATCGCGCGCCCATCACGACGATGGCGCCGCCGGGGTATTGAACGCCAGGAGCCATCATGTGAGCGCACCCTCGGACCGGCCGCGCGGATGGTTTTGGCGACAGTCTTTGGACTTCGCCATCGGCGTGCTCGCCTTCCTCGTATTCGAAGGCTTGGTTGTGTTTCCTTTGATCGTCGCTCTGGTGCAGAGAAACGTGTTTGCCACGACCGAAGAATTGGCCGCGGTATTCGTTTCCTTGAGCGCCGTAGCGTTGTTTGCAGGAAAGTTGACGGTGAGGTGGACGACAGCGCGTCTCTCTCTCGAGCAGCGCCGGCTGGACGAGATTGCGTGGCTTGAGGCTGTCACCGGCGCGGATTGGCTAGCGCGAAAACTTCGATCCATGACGCTGGATGATTACGAGGCGCGCAATCGACGTCTGGGATACACCGGCGCGATACTCCTCGGCGTCATGGCCGTGGCTTTGCCCCTCTCCATCGTAGCCGATCATTTTGAGGTCGGTATTGCGTTGGCCCTATTGGGTGCCATGTGCCGTTTCATTGCCGCCTCCTTTTGAGCGGACGCCACGCTAGGCACCGCCTGTTGTTAAACAGTCCGGCGACTGATACAGCGCGGCGACACCGGCACCGAGTCCCGCCTTCCCGTGACAGATCCGCAGATCCACGCCGCGAACATGCGCGGCATCATCGCCGTGCTCGTGGCGATGGCTTTGTTCGTGCTGAACGACAGCGCGACGAAGATCGTCAGCGCCGCCATGCCGACGAGCGAGATCATGGCCGTGCGCGGCGTGATGGCAGTCGTGCTGATGGGCGGCGTCGTGGCG
>QKCS01000123.1 GCA_003246795.1 Alphaproteobacteria bacterium | reverse complement strand
ATCCGGAAGGCGTGGTGGATCTCGACGCCGATCCGCGCGATAACATCAAGGCGCTGGCGAAGGCGAAAGGCGTTTCGACGCGCGAGATCACGGCGTGCATTCTCGACCGGCCACGTCACACGGAACTGATCGCCAAGGTGCGCGAGGCGGGTGCCGGCGTGCGGTTGATCCCCGACGGCGACATTGCCGGCGTAATCCACACGAGTGATCCGGATACTGGCATCGACATCTACATGGGTCAGGGGGGGGCGCCGGAGGGCGTGTTGGCCGCGGCGGCGCTGCGTTGCGTCGGCGGCCAGATTCAAGGGCGGCTTGTCTTTCGAACGGAGCCCGAGCGGCACCGTGCGGCACGGATTGGCATCAAGAAACTCGACAAGAAGTATCACACCAGCGAGATGGCGTCGGGCGACGTGATGTTCGCTGCAACTGGCGTCACCAACGGATCGATGCTCGAGGGCATACATCGCATCGGGAACTTCATTTCCAGTCATACGGTTGTGATGCGCTCGAAGACGGGAACTGTGCGCTGGATCAAAGCGCGACACCTCGTCAAATCGCACTAGGTGATGCGGCCGTCGGCAGTCGCAAAGACGGAAAATGATACGCCAGCATTTCTGGGCGTTGGGCGGTCGGCGCTGGGTCGGCGTTGGGTCGAACGTGCGTTCGATTCTTCTGCTGCACTCGCGATCGCACAACGTTTGGGTGCGCCGGAGATCGTCGGGCGCTTGCTGGCGTCGCGGGGCGTGGATGCGGTTGCGGCGGAACGCTATTTGCGACCGACGTTGAAGGGCGATCTCCCGGATCCAAGCGTCGTCAGGGATATGGATCGCGCCGCCGAACGCATTGCCGACGCGGTCGTGCAGGGGGAGCGCATTGCGATCTTCGGTGACTACGATGTGGACGGTGCGACATCGTCGGCGTTGTTGGGGCGGTATTTGCGCGCGGCCGGGCAAGAGCCTGTCGTCTACATTCCCGATCGTTTGAGTGAGGGCTACGGCCCTAACGTTGCGGCGATGACGATGCTTGCGGGCGATGGCGCGCGTGTGATCGTAACGGTCGATTGTGGAACACAAGCGCACGAAGCGTTGGCTGCGGCACGGGCGTCGGGCGCTGATGTCATCGTCTGCGATCATCATTTGCCGGGCGAGATGCTGCCTGCGGCCTATGCCGTTGTGAACCCGAACCGGCGGGACGACCCTTCAGGCCTAGGACAGTTGGCGGCAGTTGGGGTTGCGTTTCTTCTTTGCGTGGCGACGAATCGCGCGTTGCGCGCGCGCGGGTGGTTCGCGGCGCGTGTGGAGCCCGACCTGCGCCTGTGGCTCGGTCTCGTTGCGCTCGGCACGGTCGCCGACGTCGTGCCGCTGAAAGGATTGAACCGGACGTTGGTGACGAAGGGGCTTGAATGTTCTGCCGAGTCGGTTCTTGGCGTTGCCGCCTTGATGGAGGTCGCTGGCCTGAAAGATCTTGTCGAACCATATCACTTGGGGTTCGTGTTGGGGCCGCGCGTCAATGCGGGAGGGCGCGTGGGTCGGTGCGATCTGGGCGCGCGCCTTTTGTTGACGGATGATGCGAGTGAAGCGCAAACCATCGCCCGCGAATTGGATGTGCTGAACCAACAGCGGCGCGAGATCGAACAGTCGACGTTGGATGAAGCGATTGCGGCGGTCGAAGGCGATGCTGCGATAAGGGCGGCGCCGGTCGTGGTCGTTGCCGGGGAGGGTTGGCATCCGGGCGTGATCGGGATCGTCGCGGGTCGTCTCAAGGAGCGTTACGCGAAGCCCGCGATCGCGATTGCGGTCAACGAGGGCGTGGGCAAGGGATCGGGGCGCTCGGTCAACGGCGCGGATCTCGGTTCGGCGATCGTCGGTGCGCGCGAGGCGGGTTTGCTCGTGAACGGCGGCGGGCATGCGATGGCAGCGGGGCTGACCATAGATCCGACACGCGTTGACATGTTGCGCGCGTATCTGTCGGATGCCTTGGGTGCGGCGTGTGCGGTGTCCACGGACGGCGTTCAGCTACTTGTAGACGGCGCGCTTTCGCACACCGGCGTCACAGTGGCATTTTGCGATCTTGTAGCGCGTTGCGGCCCCTACGGGGCCGGAAATCCAGACCCCGTTTTCGCGTTGCCGGCGTCGCGGATCGTGCAGTCGTCGATCGTTGGCGAACAACACGTGCGCTGCGTGCTGACTGGTGCGAACGGCGGACGTGTGCCGGCCATCGCGTTTCGCGCGCTCCAGTCGGAACTCGGTGCAATGCTGCTGAGCCCGAAAGGCCGGCCACTGCACCTTGCCGTCACGTTGAAGACAGACGAATGGCAGGGAAGGCGGCGCGTCCAAGCGCTCATCCGGGACGCCGCATTCGCGTCCTGACGAAGCCGTTTGCCGTCTCATGAAAAAGCCTCTGCAACTATGTCGCAGAGGCGGAAGTTGGGCAGATTGGGAGCGGCAGAAATCGCCCGCAAGGGTATCTGACGCCGTGTGTCGGAGCGGTTTTTCGCCCGCAAATCAAGGTTTGATGTCACGGGTGACCAGGCCTATTTCATCGAAGCTTCATAAAACCGTGATGTCGGGTCCATTCTTCGATTGTTATTAACCGCCGCACCCAAGCACGCGGACCGACATGGGGGGACTTTTGTCGCGTCGGCGTGCAGGTGATCCTTGGGGCAACCAATCGAGAGACAACCATGCGAATTTCATTCGATATTCTGAAGTCGGCTGTCGCCGTTGCGGCCGCCGCCAGCGTGGCTACCGTGGCTTTGGCTGCCAACCTTACCGGCGCTGGCGCAACGTTCCCGTATCCGATTTATGCAAAGTGGGCCGACGCTTACAAAAAGCAGACCGGCACGAGCTTGAACTATCAGTCGATCGGCTCGGGCGGTGGCATCAAGCAGATCAAGGCCGGCACCGTGACGTTCGGCGCGTCCGACAAGCCGCTTGGGCTGGCTGAACTGGATCAAGCCGGATTGATCCAATTCCCGACCGTTATCGGCGGCGTTGTGCCAATCTACAATCTGCCGGGCATCGCAGCGGGTACGATCACGTTCGACGGGGCGACGCTGGCCGACGTTTTCGCTGGCAAGATCACGAAGTGGAACGATCCTGCGATCGCGAAGCTCAATCCGGGCGTTCGTCTGCCGGGCCTGACGATCAACGTCGCGCACCGTTCAGATGGTTCGGGCACGACGTTCATCTGGACGAACTATCTGTCCAAGGTGAGCGCAAGCTGGAAGAGCGCGATCGGTGAGGGCACGTCTGTTGAATGGCCGACCGGCTTCGGCGCGAAGGGCAACGAAGGCGTCGCCGGGATTGTGAAGCAGACGATCGGTTCGATCGGCTACGTCGAGTATGCGTACGTCGTTCAGAACAAGTTGACGTATGCCAAGCTCATCAACAGCGCCGGCAAGGCAGTGGCGCCGCTGCAGGCCGCGTTTGCGGCCGCGGCGGCCTCGGCCGATTGGGCCAATGCGCCGGGCTTCGAGGTGATCCTCACGAACGCGCCGGGCGCGGATGCTTGGCCGGTCGCGGGCGCGACGTTCATCCTGATGTACAAGAAGCCGAAGGATTCGGCAGCGTCGCTGGAAGCGCTGAAGTTCTTCGACTGGTGCTATGCGAACGGCGACGACATGGCGTCGGAGCTTGACTATGTGCCGCTGCCCGACACGCTTGTGGCGTTGATCAAGAAGCATTGGAGCAACATCAAGGGCACCAACGGTCAACCGCTCTATGCGAGCAAGTAGGCTGCGCGGATAGACTTGAACGTCTTTGGAAAGGGAGGCCGTCCGGCCTCCCTTTTTTCCTGATGACGCTATCTCCAGGAGAATGCGGCGGCGCCCGTTCTCTTCTCCCGTGAGGCCATCTTCCGCTTCGCATGTCGAAACCGAATTTCATTGCGAAATCAGGGTTCTATGGTCCGCGTCCTCATGGACACAGTGAGTCGCGCAATGGTGTTTGTGACGGTCATTGTCACAATCCTTTCGTGCCTGTGTCACGCGGCGAAATGAGTATACCGCGCATGGGGCCTGGGTGGTGCTTTGGCCTGGAGACACTGTGTGACGTGTCGCCAGGAGGTGCTCATCCTGGGCTTCGAAAAAACTCAGGGGTAGTGACATCATGGGAAAGCAGTTTCTTTGGGCGTCCACGGCTCTCGTGGCGTCGATTGCTCTGACGACGTCGGCGCAAGCCGGTGGCCGCACGAAAGATGAAAACAACAGCCAGCAGATTCAGGAGCTCAATGCCCGCGTTGACGCGCTGGAGGCCGAACTGCAGAACACGCAAATTCAAGCGCAGAAAGACCGCGATGCGGCGGCTGCGGCGCTGAAGAACGCTGATGGTTGGTGGCAGAACACTAAGATCAGCGGCCGCATGTACTACAACCTCACCAACGTCGAAAACCAGCACAACGGTATCGACGAGGCTAGCAAT
>QKCS01000027.1 GCA_003246795.1 Alphaproteobacteria bacterium | reverse complement strand
GTAGCGGCGCATTGCGCAAGTTTCAATGTATTCAGAATCATCACATACATTTTGGCCTGTTTGCCGAAGGCGCGGGCTTCGACCGATTCGGCCGTTCGAATCAGGTCGCACCGGGAGCGCCGTGCCTCAGGGCGCCGGACAGTGCGCGCCCGTCTTGATCCATTTGTCGGCCGCGGCGATGAAATCCTTATGTGCCGTTGTCGGCGGCGTTCGCTTGCCGCCGGGCGTCCACGCCCAAAGAACCAACGGATCGGCACGCATGTGTTCGATCACCTTGTCGCCCGAGCGTCCGCCGTTCTTTTTCGGATCGAGCAGCGCCCGGCACAGCGCGCCCGGCGACAGGCCCGTCCATCCCATCGTGATCGAGGCCATGTGCCAGTCCTTCGCCCCCGGAATATTGGCGGCGTCCTGGTTCTTGTCCTGATGGCAGGTTGCGCAGCGTAGACCCGACGCGCCGCGATCGTCCGTGCCCCGCATCACGTTGAACGGATGGCGGCGCTGATCGTCGCCGACGGTCGGCCAGTTGACCGTCGTGTGACAGTTCATGCAGCGCGGATTGTTCAGCACCTTTGCGACGTCGGCAAAGGCGGCCACGGACGCGACCTCGTCCGAGGCGGCCGTCCCTTCCGGCACGCGCACGGCAATCAACGCGAGCACGCACGTTGCGGCGATCAGGATCAAGAGAACGCGCATGTTTCCCCCTTTGCGCTTTCTGCGACAGTGTGCGGGGCGCGGCGGCGTGATGCAAGTTTGCCAGCCTTCTTCGGGTTCGAGCGATGTGGGCTGGAAATTCGTCCGTGGTCTTCCCAATTCGGATTCTAGCGTGGTTTTTGGACCGAACGGAGCAGCCTTGAAGGACGAGCCCTACCATCGGATGCCGGATGCATCCCGGATCGCCCGGAGCGGCGAACCGTGGCTTTTGGGCGCGTTTCTGGTCTTTTTTGGCGTCGCGGTTGCGGCGGCGATGCCGGCCGTTGCAGGGGCAGTCCGCAGCGCGATGGCCGACGCCGCCGGTGCTGCGCCAGGCAAGACCGAGACGGCACAGCGCGTCGTCATACGGGCGCGCTTCTTTGTACTGCCTACCGTCGAGCCCAAGGCGCCGGCGGGTCACGATCTTATTTCTCCAGCTTTCCCCGACGCGTCCATCGTCGTCGCAAATGCGCCGGTCTCTCCACGGCGCATCGACGCACGGGCGCTCTTGTCCAAACGCGGCTTCCACGCGCGAGCGCCCCCTCATCTGAGCGCGTGAGCCCAGAGCGTCGAGGCCCATCGCCTCGGCGCTCGCTTGTCTTCATCTGAAAACAGCCTTCGGTCGCGGCGCGTTTGGTGACGCGTGCGCGCGCGAAGGCGCATATCGATTCCGGATCACGACCATGCGCACACCCGCATGGCGGCTGATCGCCTATGCGCTCGTCATCGTCGCTGGCGTTCTGACCGCATTACCGAACGTCTTCACCAAGGAGGAGCTTGCGGCTTGGCCGGGCTTCCTTCCCACGCGGCAGATCGCGCTGGGTCTTGATCTGCGCGGCGGGGCGCAGCTCGTCCTTGAAGTGGACGCAAAGGGTCTTGTCAGCGAACGTTTGGACGATCTGGCGCGACAGGCCGAGGATGTGTTGGTCAAAGCGGATATCGCCGTGCGCAGCATCGAGCGCAAGGGTGATGTGGTCGACGTCAGTTTGTCGGACGCTGGACGCGCAGGCCAGGCGCAACAGCTCCTGCGCGACCTTTCGGCGAATGGAACAAGCTCGGACGCAGAGACCGAAGTCAAACGCGCTGGCGCTCGGCTGCAGTTCGCGCTGACGAAGGCATGGATCGCGCATCGCGTCGAGGCCGCGACCGAGCAGAGTCTCGAAATCGTGCGACTGCGCGTGGATGAGTCCGGCCTTGCCGAGCCGTCGTTGCAGCGCGTCGGGGGCGACCGGATCTTGTTGCAGCTGCCGGGCGTGCAAGACACGAAGCGGGTCGAAGAGATCCTCAAGACGACGGCGAAGCTGTCCTTTCACATGGTGCGCGCGTACGCGCCGGGCGAGCCGGCGCCGCCCGGGTTCACTCTGTTCGACGGTGAACAGCGCGGCGAGCGCTATGCGGTCGAGGATCGTGCGTTGCTTTCAGGCGACCGGCTGGAAGATGCGCGCCTCGGCTTCGACGCGACAACAAACGAGCCCGTCGTCACCTTTCGCTTGGACGCCGCCGGTTCGCGCCGGTTCGCGGAGATCACGAAGGCGAACGTCGGCAAGCCGTTCGCCGTCGTGCTTGACGGCAAGGTGCGGACCGCGCCGATCATCGAGCATCCGATCCTCGGCGGGAGCGGTCAGATCAAAGGCAACTTCACGCCGCAGAGCGCGTCGGACCTCGCGGCGCTTTTGCGAGCGGGCGCGCTGCCGGCGCCGCTGACGATCGTCGAAGAGCGGATGGTCGGGCCGGATGCCGGTCGGGAGGCCATACAAAGTGGCGTCAAGACGGGGCTGTGGGGCTTCGCGCTCGTCTTTGCGTTCATGGCAGTGCTCTACGGGCGGTGGGGGCTGGTCGCGAATTTCGCGCTGGCGCTCAACGTGATCCTGACGTTGGCCGCCTTGAGCGCCTTGGGCGCGACGCTGACTTTGCCCGGGATCGCAGGCATCGTGTTGAGCGTCGGCTTGGCCGTCGACGCCAACGTGCTCATCAACGAGCGTATCCGGGAAGAGACGCGCAGGGGCGTCAGTGCCATGGCGGCGCTCGATGTCGGGTTCAGGCGCGCTTACTCCACGATTGTCGACTCCAACCTAACCGCGCTCATCGCGACGGTGCTTCTGTTCATGTTCGGGAGCGGACCCGTGCGCGGCTTCGCCGTGACGATGGGGCTCGGCATCGCCATCTCGATGTTCACGGCGGTTTCCGTCGTTCGCGCCGTCATGTCGGAAGTCGTGCGGCGCGGACGGCCGAAGACGTTGCGCATCGAGCCGCTGTTTCGTCTCAACTTTGTTCCCGACGAAACCTCGATCCCGTTTATGCGGGCGCGCTTCTTCGGACTCGTCATGTCTGCCTTGCTGTCTGCGGCGTCGATCGGACTGTTCTTCGTTCCGGGCTTGAACTACGGCGTCGACTTCAAGGGCGGGCTCCAGCTTGAGGCGGTGACCGAGGGGGCCGCGGATCTCGGCCGTCTGCGCGCGGCACTCGGTGGGCTTGGGCTTGGCGACGTGTCCTTGCAGGAGGCGGGCGATGCAACGCACGTGCTTGTGCGCGTCGAACGACAGGCGGGCGGCGACGAGGCGCAACGCACAGCGGTCGATCGGGTTCGCTCGACCATCGCTCAGGTTTCGCCGGGCGCAACGATCGAGCGGACCGACGTCGTCGGTCCACGCGTCAGCGGCGAGCTTGCGGTTGCAGGCATCACGGCCGTGATTCTCGCGAGTCTGGCGATGCTCGTTTACATCTGGGCACGGTTCGAATGGCCGTTCGCGGTCGGCGCGATCGCGACTTTGATCCTGGACGTCACAAAGACCGTCGGCTTCTTCGCGTTGACGGGGGTTGCGTTCGATCTGACCGCGATCGCCGCGCTGTTGACGCTCATCGGCTATTCGGTGAACGACAAGGTCGTCGTCTACGACCGAATGCGCGAGAACATGCGACGTTTCAAATCGATGCCGCTCAGGGAGCTGATCGACCGCAGCATCAACGAAACGCTGGGGCGCAGCCTTTATACGTCGGTGACGGCGCTGGTCGCGCTCCTGCCGATGGCGATTTGGGGCGGATCCGCCGTCGAGAGTTTCGCCGTGCCGATGGTCTTCGGCATCATCGTTGCGGCGAGTTCGTCGGTGTTCATCGCGGCGCCCATTCTGCTGTTCCTGGGTGACTGGCGGACGCGGCGTCGATCGGCAAGCGTGGAGATCGGCGCGCTCACACGTCCTTGAGTTCCTCGGCGAGCGCGATGAGTTTCGTGATCGTGTTCCAATTGCGGGCGGTGCCTGGCGTCGCCAGAGTCTTTTCGATGACGGCGCCGGTGAATTTGGACGTCCCGATGCCGGCGCCGTAGTGGATGAAGAGGCTGCTGCCGTCGAGGCGAAACGGTTCGGCAGGATTGAGGCGTGCCAGGGACTTTGTTGCGGACGCCGAAGGTTTGGCGGCAAGGAAGAACACGACCAGGTGGCTAGGATCGTCCCGTGCCGCCTTCGGGAACGGGTTCCGTGCGACGACGTTCGCGAGGTCCTTTCGCGAGCGCAGGATGACGCGTATCTCCTTCTTGAAGCGCGTGAAGAGGGCGGCCTCGATCGCCGCTTGCGCGGCTGCGGGCGTCGTGCGGTCTGCGTCGAAGACGACGTTGCCGCTTTGCAGAAGCGTTTGGACGTTCACGAATCCAAGCTCGCCGAACAGATCGCGCAGCGCGGCCATGGGAACGATGGCACGTCCGCCGACGTTGACGCCGCGCAGCAGCGCGATGAACTGCGGCATG
>QKCS01000187.1 GCA_003246795.1 Alphaproteobacteria bacterium | reverse complement strand
GACCATCGCCTTGGCGTCGTCGCGGATCGAATTGAAGCCTTCGGTGATCTGGCGGTAGCGATCGCCCACTTGCATGGCGGAGACGTGCTCGCGGACGACTTCGTTGAAGTTCGCGGCCTGGTTCAGCGTGCGTGCGATGACCGTGATGCGGTCCTGGTCGAGGTCGGAAATCTGCTGCAGCAGGGCGTTGATCGGCGCGTCCTCGCCCTTGGCTGGGACGATGCCGAGGTCGCGTAACGTCGACAATGCGCGGTCCAGGTACTGCATGGGCGTGCGGACGACGACGTCGGACATAGGTCTCTTCCCTTCAAGCCTGAGAGCGCGGAAAACATGTGGTCCGTCCGGGCGCTTGACGCAAGGTTTTACGACTACGTTCGGGAGAAATTTTCGGGAAGGGCGCGGGCTGTCGGCCTGATAGGATGCCCCCCGATCCACATTCAGAAGGTGCTTGGATGATCAGGGTGGGCATCGGCGGCTGGAACTTCGCCGAGTGGCGGGGGACCTTCTATCCCAAAGGGTTGTCCCAGGCGAAGGAGTTGAGCTTCGCGTCCCAAGCGCTGACCTCGATCGAAATCAACGGCACATTCTACCGGACGCCGTCGGCCGAGACCTTTCGCAAATGGGCGGCGGAGGTACCGGACGGGTTTGTCTTTTCCGTGAAGGGGCCGATGTCGGTTGTGGGCAAGGGCGTACTGGCGGAGACGGGCCCCGCGCTTGACAGATTCTTTTCCAGCGGCGTACTCGACATGGGCGACCGGTTGGGGCCGCTCTTTTGGCAATTCATGTCGGCGAAGAAGTTCGATCCGAAGGACGTCGAAGCGTTCTTCAAGATGCTGCCGAAGGAAAAGGGCGGCGTGAAGCTGCGCCACGCAGTCGAGGCGCGGCACGCGACGTTCGCCGTGCCCGCGTTCGTGGATCTTGCGCGTGAATACGGCGTCACCGTCGTACTCGTCGATTCGGAGAAGCACCCGCTCATCGCCGATCCAACCGGGGACTTCATGTATCTGCGCCTGCAACGCACGCAGGAGAAAGTGGCGACCGGTTACAAGCCCGCCGACATCAAAACGTGGGCCGCGCGCGCGAAGGCTTGGGATACGGGCGGTGCGCCGGACGATCTCGAATTGACGGGCAAGAAGCCCGCGAAGAAGAAGCGCGACGTGTTCGTCTATTTCATCTCAGGCGCCAAGGTGCGTAATCCGGCGGCAGCGCAAGCGTTGATCAAAGAGATCGGTTAGCCTCAGATGTGAATCGCGTGGCCAAGGGCTTTGAGGGCGGCTTCGTGAACGGCTTCGCTCAAGGTTGGGTGGACGTGGATCGTGCCGGCGATGTCTTCAAGTACCGCGCCCATTTCCAGAACTGTGGCGAATTCGGCGGAGAGTTCGCTGACGTGTGCGCCCACGGCCTGGATGCCGAGGACGCGGTGGTCGTCTCTACGGGCGACGATGCGGACGAAACCGCCATTGTCGCCCGCTTCCATCGAGAGCGCGCGGCCGTTGGCGGCGAAGGGGAACTGGCCGACGATCGCGTCTTCGCCTTTGGCTTTCGCCTCGGCGGGTGAAAAGCCGGCGCTGACGATCTCAGGTTCGGTGAAGCAGACGGCGGCGATCGCGACGGGATCGAAGCGGCGTTTCGCGCCCGCTATGATCTCGGCGACCATTTCGCCTTGGGTCGCGGCTTTGTGTTCGAGCATCGGTTCGCCGACGAGATCTCCAACCGCCCAAACGTCGCGCATCGAGGTGCGGCATTGATCGTCGACCTTGACGAAACGGCCCGCCATGTCGACGGCCATGTTTTCGAGGCCCCAGCCTTCCGTGTTCGGCTTGCGTCCGACCGTGACGAGGATTTTGTCGGCCGGAAGTTCGATCGTCTTGCCGTCGGCGGTTTCGACGACGAGCGCCGTCTTCTTCTTTCCGGTCTCGGCCGTCCTCGCCTTGGCGCCCAGGTGCAGCGTCACGCCGTGCTTGTCGAGCCAGCGTTTGACGGGTGCGACGAGCTCGGCGTCGTAGAGCGGAAGGATCTGCTTCTCGGCTTCGACGACCGTGACTTCGGAACCGAGCTTCGCGAAGGCGATGCCGAGTTCGAGGCCGATGTAGCCGGCGCCCACGACGACGAGTTTCTTCGGCAGGTCTTCGAGATCGAGCGCTTCGGTGGACGATATGATCGGGCCGCCGAAGGGCAGCGACGGGATTTGGACGGGCAGCGAGCCGGTCGCCAGGATCACGTGTTCGGCGCTGATCGTGACCGGACCGGTCGCGGCGTCGATGTCGCATGTCTTGGCGTCGGAGAACTTCGCCCAGCCGTTTACGACGCGGACCTTGGCGCGCTTGAGCAAGCCCGTCACGCCGGTGTTGAGGCGGTTCACGACCGTGTCTTTCCACTTCACCGTTTCGGCGAGGTCGACGGTCGGGGGGCTTGCGAGCTTCAGGCCGTGGCGGCCATTGTCCGCGGCCAGGCGCATCGTTTCGAACTCGCCCGCGACGTTGATGATCGCTTTCGACGGGATACAGCCGCGGATCAAGCACGTGCCGCCGAGCCGGTCGGCTTCGACGAGCGTGGTGTCGAGGCCGAGTTGGCCGGCGCGGATGGCGGCGACGTAGCCACCCGGGCCGCCGCCGACGACGAGAACGTTCGTTTTGATCCGTTCGGCCACGGCGTCAGTCCATGAACATCGTCGACGGGTGCTGGAGCAAGCTCTTTAGGCGCTGAATGAACTGCGCGGCGTCGTAGCCGTCGACGACGCGATGATCGAACGACGACGACAGGTTCATCATTTTGCGCACGGCGATGTGGCCGTTGTGCACGACAGGACGGTCGATGATCGCGTTGGGTCCTATGATCGCGACCTCCGGATGGTTGATCACGGGCGTTGTCACGATGCCGCCCAAAGGACCCAGGCTCGTGATCGTGATCGTCGAGCCCGAAAGGTCGTCCTTGCCAGCCTTGTTGTCGCGCGCGAGGCCAGAGACGCGGGCGACCTCGGCGGCCGCTTGCCAGAGGTCCATCGCTTCGGCATGGCGCACGACGGGGACGATGAGGCCGTTCGGCGTCTGCGTGGCGATGCCGATGTGAACTGGCGCGAAGCGGTGTACGACGCCCGCCTCGTCGTCGAAGCGGGCGTTGATCTGCGGGAACTCGGGCAGCACGCGCACGAGCGCGCGCATGATGAAGGGCAGGAGCGTCAGTTTCGGCTGGTCGTCACGCTTCGTCGCGTTGAGGTGCGCGCGCAACGCCTCAAGCTCCGTCATGTCGACTTCTTCGACGTAGGCATAATGCGGGATGCGGCGCTTCGAATCCTGCATTTTCTCCGCGATCTTGCGGCGCAGGCCGATGACCTTAATTTCTTCCTCGCCGTCGCGACGGGCGTAGCCGGCGGAGGGGCGTACGGACGGCGTGCCGCGGGCGACGTAGCCGTCAAGATCGGCGTGCGTGATGCGGCCGGCGGGGCCCGAGCCCGGCACGTATTGCAGATGGATGCCCAGCTCCTGCGCGCGCTTGCGCACGGCCGGCGAGGCGAGCGGCTTGTCGCCGAACGCGCGTGCGACGGGCGCGGGAGCCGGTGCGGCGACCGTCGTAGGTTTCGGTGTAGGCGCGGCCGGGGTCGCCTTCGGCGCCGGCTTTTTCTCTTCGAGTTTTGGTGCTGGCGGCGGCGCTTTTGCCTTCGCCGCGGGCACGGCGCCGTTGCCGCTCTTGGACTCCGTGTCGTTGCCGGCGCCGTCGACGTCGAGGACGACGAGCGGCGCGCCGACAGGGGCCATGCTTCCCGGCTCGCCGTGCAAGGCCAGGACTTTGCCCGAAACAGGCGAGGTCATCTCGACGGTCGCCTTGTCGGTCATCACGTCGACGAGGTGCTGATCCTCGGCGATCGTGTCGCCGACGGCGACGTGCCAGGCGACGATCTCTGCCTCGGCCGTGCCTTCGCCGACGTCGGGAAGCTTGAAGACGTAACGCCCCATCTCAGTTCTCCATGGCGCGGCGCATCGCGTCGGCGACGCGCTTCGGCCCGGGAAAGTACTGCCATTCGAAGGCGTGCGGATAGGGCGTATCCCATCCCGTCACGCGTTCGATCGGCGCTTCGAGATGGTAGAAGCAGTTTTCCTGCACGAGCGCCGCGAGTTCGGCGCCGAAGCCCGACGTGCGCGTCGCTTCGTGCACGACGACGCAGCGGCCGGTCTTTTCGATCGAGGCGGTGATCGTTTCGATGTCGACCGGGATCAGCGTACGCAAATCGATGACTTCGGCGTCGATACCGGTTTCTTCGACCGCCGCGAGCGAGACGTGCACCATCGTACCGTAGGCAAGGACCGTGAGCTCGCTGCCTTCGCGCGCGATTCCGGCTTTGCCCAACGGCACCGTGTAGTAGCCGTCGGGCACGTCGCTCGCGGCGTGCTTCGACCACGGTTGCACGGGGCGGTCGTGGTGGCCGTCGAAGGGGCCGTTG
>QKCS01000239.1 GCA_003246795.1 Alphaproteobacteria bacterium | reverse complement strand
ATCGCCGGCGGCCCAATCGATGACCTGGCACAGGAGGATGCGCTCGCGGCCACGCCGCCCAGCGGCAAGATTCCGGTGGAGGTGCTGGTCAAGCCGGGGCGGCTATTCACTTTCGACGCGGTTGCCGTCGTTGCCGCGCCCGGATCCTCGGCCGAGCCGCTGGCGGCGTTGAAGCCCGACGTGACCGGCCTCGTCGAAGGCGAACCCGCGCGCTCGGCCGCCGTCGTCGCGGCCAACGAACGTATCGTCGAGGCGCTTCGCGAAGAGGGTTATCCCTTCGCCACGATCGTCGGTCGCGAAGCGATTGCCGACCACGCGACGTCGAAGCTCGAAGTCACATTTCGCGTCGCAGTTGGCCCGCAATCGGCCTTCGGCGACGTCGGCATCACGGGCGTCGAAAACATGGACGCCGACTTCCTCAAAGACTTGGCGACGTTCGAGCCGGGCGATCGGTACAAGACGTCGACGCTCAACGACTACAAGGGCGAACTCGAACGCTTAGGCGTCTTCTCCACTGTTGCGATGAACGAGGCGCAGAGCCTAGATCCGCAAGGACGGTTGCCGATCACGGTCGTCGTCGCCGAACGCCCGCTCCACGTCGTGGGCGTGTCGGCGAGCTGGTCGACGCTCGAGGGCCTCGCGCTCGGTGCGCATTGGACGCACCGGAATCTCTGGGGTCATGCCGAACAGCTCCGCATAGCGGCGGAGTCCGCGCGCCTTCTCTCGAACGGGACCGATGACTACGAATACAGGCTCGGCGCCGTGCTCACGTTCCCGGCGACGCCGGCGCGCCGCGACGACTTGGTCCTGACGGCCGCCGGCAAACGCGAACGCCCCGACGCCTACGATCTCGACGAGCTGCTTACGGAGTTGCGCATCCGCCGGCGCTTCGACAAGAAGCTGCGGGGCGAGGCGGCGGTCGGCTTCACACAGTCGCGCGAAACCGATGCGCTCGGCACGCGCGACCGCTCGACGGTGCAGTTGCCGCTCGCGCTTGTCTATGACAGCCGCGACAATATTCTGGACGCGACGCGCGGCGTACGCGCCAGCGCGGGCCTTCAGCCGATCGTCAACCTAACGCGCGGGTCGGGTTTCGCCGCCCGCTTCAACGCCGCCGCCTCGACCTATCTCGCGCTCGACGAAGAGAGCGTGCTGGCAGGCCGATTGGCGGTCGGTATGTCGGCCGCAGGCGACGTGACCGATCTTCCCGTCGATCTGCGCTTCTTCGCCGGCGGCGGCGGTTCGGTGCGCGGCTACGAGTATCAGGCGCTGAGCCCCCGCAACGCGGTTAACCAAATCATCGGTGGGCGCAGTTTGATCGAGGGCGCCTTGGAGCTGCGCAGTTGGGTCTGGGACGACATCGGTCTCGCCGCATTTGCGGACGCGGGCGCCGCCTCGTCCTCAAACCTGCCCGAATTCGATGATATCGACGTTGGCGTGGGCGTCGGTGTGCGCTATCGCACACCGGTGGGGCCTGTTCGCCTGGATGTCGCGGTTCCGCTTGACGCGCCGCCCGGCGACGCCGATTTCGGAGTGTATGTCGCGTTGGGACAGGCGTTTTGAACGATGAAGTTCCCCAGCTGGGCACGACGCACGGCAATCGCGCTGGCGCTCGTCCTCGCGGGCGTCGTCGCGTTCTATGCCTTTTTGCAGACCGGTCCGGGTCAAAGAACCGTCGCCGCGCTCATTGAAAGCGCCGCATCCTCCGACGACCTGAAGATAAAGATCGAAGGCCTCGACGGTGCGCTCCCCGGCGCGCCCCATGTCGCGAAGCTGACGCTCGCGGACGCCGATGGCCCATGGCTCGTGGTTGAGGACGTGCGGGTCGAATGGCGCCCGTTCGCGCTGCTCTTCGGCGAGATCGTGGTCAACGACATCGCCGCAAGGCGCATCGATTGGCTGCGCGAACCCGTCTCGTCGGACAGCGAGGCGAGCAGTGGTGGGGGCGGCTTGCCCGCGCTTGCAGTCAAGAAACTCAAGATCGACACCGTTGCGATCGCCCCCGCCATCGTCGGCCGCGCCGGCGCGTTTTCGATCGACGGCGCCGTCGACCTCCTCGATCCGGCAGACGAAGCCCAAGTCCAGCTCAACCTCGTCGAACTGAACGGCGGTCCTGCCCGGGCGACCGTCGACGCTGTCTATGCGCCGGCGAGAAACCGCCTCGACCTGAACGCCGCCGTCGAGGACGCCGCCGGCGGCGTGCTGGCCAGAATGCTGAACCTCCCGCCCGAGGCGGCCTTGTCCGCCACACTGACGAGCACGGGCGCGCTGGACAATTGGAACGCCGACCTCAAGGCCACCGGAGGCGACGCGCTGAACGCAAGCGGCCGCGCGAGGATCGTCCGCGACAAGGAGTGGCGCCGGCTGTCGCTGACCCTCACAGCCGACGTCGCCGCCATCGGCCCGGAACGCCTGCGCCCGCTCTATCAAGGCAAGTCCGATGTCGACGTCGAAGCCGCGCTGAGCGATACCGGCGCGATCGCCGTCGATCGTCTCGCCGCGGCAACGCCCGCAATAACCCTCGAATCCGCCGGTCTGTTCGGTGCGACCAAAGGGCAGGCCGTGGGCACGGCCACGCTCCGTCTGCCGAATGCCAGGGCGCTTGCCCCTTTGATTGGCGCTGATACCAAGTGGCGCAGTCTCGTGATGACCGCCCGGCTCGATGGCGAATGGCCCGCGCCGACGCTGATCGTCGGCATCCTAGGTGCCGACCTAGCCGCCTCGGACGCCAGCGCCTCGGGCGTCGACGTCCGGCTTGAAGCGACACCCGACAAAAGTTGGGGAGCCGAAGACGCACGGATCGCGGTGACGGCGCGGGCAAGCATCCAAGGATTCACAGCCGCTGACGCGACGCTGCGTGATGGCGTGGGCCCGTCGCCGTCGCTGTCGCTGCAAGGCACGCTCGTCGACCGCGCGCGCCTCACAAACATCACGAGCGAACTGACGACGGCCGGCGCTGTCCTTCGCCTTGCGGGCGAAGCCGGCGAAACGGCGATCCAGGGTGCGGCTTCCATCGATGCGCCCGATCTCTCGCGCGCTGGCCTCGCAGGCGGCGCGATGAAACTGCGGGTGAACATCGACGCCGACCTGGATTCGGGTGCCTGGAACGTCGAAGGCAACGGCGAAGCGCAGGACGTGACGACCGGCGATGCGGTCGACGGCCTGCTCGCAGGCAAGCAGAAGCTGAACGTCGCGATGTCCGGCACGTCGTTCCGCGACGTGCGTATTTCGTCGCTCGCGCTTGGCGGCGATCGCGCATCGCTGATCGCGAGCGGGACGGCGACGCAGGACGCGTTGAATCTCGACAGCCGGATTGTCGTTCCCGAACTTGGCGTTCTCTCGCCCGAGCAAGCGGGTCGCGCCGAAATCGAATTGCACGCCGGCGGATCGGCCAATGCACCGCGCGTCAGCGGCACCGCCACGCTGACCAACGGGAAGCTCCTTGCCCGCGCCGTCCGATCGATGCAGGTCAAACTCATGGCGCCCGACGCGAACGACATGAGCCGGCTTTCGATCAACGGCGACTACGGCGACAAACCTGTCGACGGGACGGCGAAGGTCGCATGGCAGAAGACGGGTGGCGCGCGCATCGACGACCTGCGTCTTGTGTTCGCCTCCGTTTCGCTCGCTGGCAACGCGACCGTCGACGAAGGCGGCCTGATCCGCGGCAGCATCGACACGAATCTTGGCGACCTTGCCGACATCGCGCCGTTCATCGACGAGGACGTTTCGGGCGCACTGGCCGGGACGCTGCGTTTTGACGTCGCGAACGCCAAGCAGAAATTGACGCTGGCGCTCGAAGGATCTCAGTTTCGGATCGACACGGCGACCCTCGCGGAACTCAAAACCAACGGCACGATCGGCGATTTATTCGGCGCAGGCGTGTTCGACGTGCGCGCGCGTGCAGCTGTTGTCGATATCGACGACTTCATTCTTCAGGATCTGGATGCGACAGGACGAGGGCCCTTGCGGGCGCTAGCCGTTGCCGCGACGGCCACACGCGACGGCACGAAGCTGAACGGAAGCGCGACGCTCAAGCTCGAAGGCAAACCGATCTCCATTGCCGTCGAGACGTTGCGGCTCGCACGCGACGACAAGAACGCGCGCTTGACCGCGCCCGTCGAGCTAGAGATTGGCGAGCACCATGTGCGCATTCCGGGCGCACGCATCGCCGCTGGCGGCGGTTCCGCAGTCGTGTCCGGCGATGCCGGCCGGGCGACCGACCTCGCGATCACCGCGACCAATCTGCCGCTGTGGGTCGTAGCCTTCGTTTCCGAACCCCTGCCCGCAACGGGTTCCGTATCGGGCACGGCGCGCATCGGCCAACACGGCGCCACGTCGTTCGACGTCAAGGTCGCGAACCTCGCACCCGCAGACGACCCGCGCCTTATCCGTAACTTGACGGTAACCGCGAACGGGCAGACGGACCGCACCGGCGTTGAC
>QKCS01000258.1 GCA_003246795.1 Alphaproteobacteria bacterium | reverse complement strand
GAAATGCCTGCAGTGTGGTTTGGCGCGCGACGGACCGGGCGTGAGGACTTCGGCGAGGCGCGCGCGTTCCCCTTCGATTTCGACGGCCACCTTGTCGCCCGGCACGGTGAACGGCACGTAGAGGCCATCGGCCGCCTCGCCGTCACCCTTGTGGCCGATGCGGAGGATTTCGACTTCGCGCAACGTTTGCCGTCAGGCCCGTAGGCCGCCGGTGGCCGATTCCTGGCCGAGCGCGGTCAGCGCGGTCGCGACGATGTGCTGCGCGTTGAGGCCCGCGATGTCGTACTGCTTTTGCGGCGCGTCCTGATCGATGAAGATGTCGGGCAGCGTCATCGGGCGGAATTTGCAGCCGCGGTCGAAGAGACCGGCTTTCGCCATGAACTGCATCACGTGCGCGGCGAAACCGCCGATCGCGCCTTCTTCGACCGTGATCAGTACTTCGTGGTTCGCGGCCAGGCGGCGAACCAGGTCTTCGTCGAGCGGCTTGCAGAAGCGCGCGTCGGCGACGGTGGTGGTAAGGCCGCGGGCGGCGAGATCTTCGGCTGCCTTCAGCGCCTCTTGCAGACGGGTGCCGAAGTTCAGGATCGCGATCTTCGAGCCTTCGCGGACGATGCGGCCCTTGCCGATGACCAGCGGCGTGCCCTTCGCGGGCAGTTCGATGCCGACGCCTTCGCCGCGCGGGTAGCGCACCGATGACGGACGATCGTCGATCGCGGCTTGGGTCGCGACCATGTGGCGAAGCTCCGCCTCGTCCGACGGGGCCATGACGACGAAGCCGGGCAGCGTGGCGAGGTAGGTCGTGTCGAAGGAACCGGCATGCGTCGCGCCGTCGGCGCCGACCAGGCCCGCGCGGTCCATCGCGAAGCGCACGGGCAAGCCCTGGATCGCAACGTCGTGGACCACTTGGTCGTAGGCGCGCTGGAGGAACGTCGAATAGATCACCGCGAAGGGCTTCATGCCTTCGGTGGCGAGGCCCGCCGCGAAAGTCACGCCGTGCTGTTCGGCGATGCCGACGTCGAAGGTGCGTTTCGGGAAGCGCTTGGCGAAGAGATCGAGGCCGGTGCCCGACGGCATCGCGGCGGTGATCGCCACGATCTTCTCGTCGGCCTCGGCTTCGGCGATCAGGCTTTCGGCGAAGACCTTCGTGTAGGCGGGCGCGTTCGATTGCGCCTTCTTCTGCGCGCCGGTGACGACGTCGAACTTCACGACGCCGTGGTACTTGTCGTCGGACGCTTCAGCGGGGGCGTAGCCCTTGCCCTTCTTGGTCACGACGTGGACCAGGATCGGGCGGTCGATGTCGGCATCGCGTACGTTCTGCAGCACGGGCAGCAGGTGATCGAGGTTGTGGCCGTCGATCGGGCCGACGTAGTAGAGCCCCATCTCCTCGAACAGCGTGCCGCCCATCGTCCAGCCGTGGGTGTAGCGTTCTGCCTTGCGCGCGGTTTCTTCCACGATGTGCGGCATCTTCTTCGCGAGCTGTTTCGCGAAGTTGCGCAGAGTCGTGTAGCCCTCCGACGAGACGACGCGAGAGAGATAGGCGCTCATGCCGCCCACGGGCGGGGCGATCGACATGTCGTTGTCGTTCAGGATGATGAAGAGGCGCGAGCGCGAGGCGCCGGCGTTGTTCATCGCCTCGTACGCCATGCCGGCCGACATCGCGCCGTCGCCGATGACGCAGACGATGTTGCGCTTTTCGCCCTTCAGGTCGCGCGCGACGGCCATGCCGAGGCCGGCCGAGATCGAGGTCGAGGAGTGCGCCGCGCCGAAGGGGTCGAATTCGCTTTCCGACCGTTTCGTGAAGCCGGAAAGGCCGCCGCCTTGGCGCAGCGTGCGGATGCGGTCGCGCCGGCCGGTCAGAATCTTGTGCGGGTAGGCCTGGTGGCCCACGTCCCAGATCAAGCGGTCGTGCGGCGTTTGGAACACATGGTGCAGCGCCACGGTCAGCTCGACCACGCCGAGCCCCGCGCCCAGATGGCCGCCGGTGACGGAGACCGCGTCGATCGTTTCAGCGCGGAGTTCGTTCGCGAGCTGTTTCAGTTCTTCGCGCGAGAAGCCGCGCATGTCGGCGGGCGATTTGACTTTGTCGAGAAGTGGGGTTGTCGGAGCCATAGGACCCTTACATTTTCTGACTGCCGTCCGCCGAAGTCATAAGCTAGTTCACGCTGCGCCGCGATTGTTGCGGCAATTAGGCACGGCGATTGACGCCATAGGCAGCCAACCCGCGCAAAAGGTCCGCTTTTTCATCAAAGACTTCAAGGTGCGCGGCCGCTTGATTGGCTAAGAGCCGGGCCTGCCCGCGGGCGCGCTCGGCCCCTAGGACTGTGACGAACGTCGCCTTGCCCGCCTTTTGATCCTTACCGACCGCCTTGCCCATCACGTTGGGGTCGCCTTCCGCGTCGAGCAGGTCGTCGGCGATCTGGTAGGCGAGGCCCAGATCGTGCGCGTAGTTCGTGAGCGCGTGGCGCATGGGCGGCGAGGCCCGGCCCATGACGGCGCCCGCCTCGCAGGCGAAGGAGATGAGCGCGCCGGTCTTCAGCCGCTGCAGGCGCGTGATCTGGGCAATGCCCGTGACCTCGCCCTGGGCGACCATGTCGATCATCTGGCCGCCGATCATGCCGTCGGAGCCGGCGGCCTGGGCAAGGCGCGCGACAAGTTCGCATCGCACGTGCGGGTCGGGATGCGTTTCGGATGCGCTCAGCAGCGCGAAGGCGAACGTCAGAAGCGCGTCGCCGGCCAGGATCGCGGTCGCCTCGTCGTAGTTCTTGTGTGTGGTCGGTTTGCCGCGTCGCAGGTCGTCGTTGTCCATCGCCGGCAGGTCGTCGTGGACCAGCGAATAGGCGTGCACGCATTCGACCGCCGCCGCGACACGGGACAGCGCGCGACGGTCGACGCCGAAGAGACGCCCCGACTGCAGCACCATGAAGGCGCGGATGCGTTTGCCGCCTTCGAGCGTGGCGTAGCGCATCGCCTCGACGACGCGGCTCTGCGGGCCCACGGGCTGAGGCAACAGTTCGCCCAGCACCTGCTCCATGAACGTGCCGGCTTCCTTGAGCGCAGGCTCGACGGGTGCGATCACGACGTGTCGTCTTCCCGTCAGTTGCGGTCGAGAGGCGCGGTCTTGGGCGCGCCGCCGGGGCCGATGACGATCTTCTCGATGCGCGCTTCCGCGTCGCGCAATTTGGCCTCGCAGTGCGCCTTGAGCGCGGTCCCGCGTTCGTAGATCGCGATCGAATCTTCGAGGTCGACCTGGCCTTTTTCCAGCCGCTGCACGATTTCCTCAAGCTGCTTCAGCGCCTGCTCGAAGCTCAAGGCGGCGATGTCGGCGGTGTTCTTGTCGTCCTTCGCCATGCGGCGGTCCGGTCCCTCGCGGTTGAAGGGGGTCTATACAGGGTCGGACGCTTCGGCGGCAAATGTGTTTGCCGAGGGCGCGCGGCGGGCCCTAAGCTTCGACCCATGATCAAAGAACAGATCTTTGAATTCGAGGGCGCGGACGGCACGCCGATCAAAGCCTATCGCTGGACGTCGGGGGCACCGGTCAAGGCGGTGCTGCAGATTTCGCACGGCATGGGCGAGCACGCGCTGCGCTATCGCGAACCGCTGCAACCGCTCATCGAGGCGGGGATCGCGGTCTATGCCAACGATCATCGCGGACACGGGCTGACCGCGACGAAGGAGACTTTGGGCGACTTCGGGCCGGGCGGTTTCGCCGCCGTCGTCGATGACATGGCGATCCTGAGCGAGATCGCCAAGCGCGAGAACCCGGGCAAGAAGCTCATCCTGCTCGGCCATTCGATGGGATCGTTCGCGCTGCAGATCTACCTCTTGAAGCACAGCGGACTGATCGACGGCGCGGTTCTGTCAGGTTCGGCGGCGCTCGATCTCCTGCCGCCGCCCGATCCGGCGGCGGGCGGCCTCGAGGCGTTCAACAAACCGTTCGAGCCGGCGCGCACGCCGTTCGATTGGCTGAGCCGCGACGAGGCCGAGGTCGACAAGTACGTGTTCGATCCGTTGTGCGGGTTCTCGGTGACACCGGCGTCGCTTACGACGATCTTTTCGGCCGCCGCCCCCTTGTTCGAGCCCGACGCGTTGAAGCGCATTCGCGGCGACCTGCCGATTAATCTGATCGCGGGCGACAAGGACCCGCTGAACGGCGGGCTCGCCTTGCTCTCGCCGCTCGTCGAGCGCTATCGCGCGGCCGGCGTGAAGGACGTGACGCACGACTTCTATCCCGGCGGACGGCACGAGATGCTGAACGAAACGAACCGCGCTGAGGTGGTGACGAATCTCGGCAAGTGGATTGCACGCGTTGTCGGATAGCGGCCGGTACTAGTCCGATAGCTCGTCTTCGACGATTTCGCTGACGCGGGCCATGAAGTCCATGCCGGCATGGCTGCCTCGGCGCACCGCTCGCCCGGCTCGAGTCGGAGCTGACGCTGCGCGAACTCTTGC
>QKCS01000012.1 GCA_003246795.1 Alphaproteobacteria bacterium | reverse complement strand
CCTCGCTTTGAAGCACGGCGTCACGGTCTTGAACGCGCCGGGCACGATCGACGCCGACTACCGCGGCGAAGTGAAAGTGATCCTGATCAACCACGGCGCCGAGCCGTTTCGCATCTCGCGCGGCGACCGTATCGCCCAGCTCGTCGTGGCGCCCGTCGCGCCGGCGCAGTTCGAGCGCGTCGAAGCGCTGCCCGACACTGCGCGCGGCGTCGGCGGCTTCGGCTCGACCGGCGTGGGCACAAGAGGGGACTGACGCATGTTGCGCTTGTCGAGAAAAGCCATTCTGGCGCTGGAGGCGGTGGTCGACATCGCCTGCAACTCCCGCCCCGAACCCGTTCAGTCGAAGGAAATCACGCGCCGCCAAGGCGTGCCGCACCGCTACCTCGAACAGGTGATGCAAGCGCTCGTCCGTGCCGGCGTGCTGAAGGGCGTACGCGGGCCGCGCGGCGGCTATCGCCTGGCCAAGGAACGCCGCCGCATCACGGCGGGCGAGGTCGTGCGCATCGTCGCCGACCTTGAGACCGCCGATGAACCGCCTCTGAACGGATCGTCCCCCATCGGAGAACACATCGTCCGTCCCATGGTCGAAGAGATTCACGGCGGGCTGCTGCAGCGTCTCGAGAACGTCACGATCGAAGACCTCTGTCGCCGGGCCGAAGAGACCGGCCTGGCCGAACCGATCGGCGAACGCGCCGATTTCGCAATCTAAGAAGGATCAAGACCCATGAGCGAAGCCGCCAGGAAGAAAGCCGTCCCCGAACACGTCCCGGGCCGCGGCCGCATTTACGATTCCATCACCGACACGATGGGCGACACGCCGCTCGTCCGGCTGAACCGCCTGGCGAAAGAGGAAGGCGCCGTCGCGGACATCCTGCTCAAGCTCGAATTCTTCAATCCGCTCGCGAGCGTCAAAGACCGCATCGGCGTTTCGATGATCGAGGATTTGGAAGCCCGCGGCGTCATCAAGCCCAACACGACCTTGATCGAACCGACGTCGGGCAACACGGGCATCGCGCTCGCCTTCGTCGCGGCCGCCAAAGGTTATCCGCTGATCCTGGTCATGCCGGAATCGATGTCGATCGAACGCCGCAAGATGCTGCTGCTCTTGGGCGCGAAGCTCGAACTTACCCCGGCCGCCAATGGCATGAAGGGCGCCGTCGCCCGCGCCAACGAACTCGCGAAGGAAATCCCGAACGCGGTCATCCCGCAGCAATTCGAAAACCCTGCGAACCCTGCCGTTCACGAACGAACGACGGCCGAAGAGATTTGGAACGACACGGCCGGGAAAGTCGATGTCGTCATCTCCGGCGTGGGCACCGGCGGCACGATCACCGGCGTCGGCCACGTCTTGAAAAAGCGCAAGCCCTCCGTCCGCATGGTGGCCGTGGAGCCCGAGGACAGCGCCATCCTTTCCGGCCGCCAGCCGGGCCCGCACAAGATTCAGGGGATCGGCGCGGGGTTCGTCCCTGGCGTCCTCGACCGCGCCATCATCGATGAAATCGTGACGATCGGGAACGAAACGGCGTTCGCCACGGCGCGGAAGATCGCCCGCCTCGAGGGTATTCCCGTCGGAATCTCCTCGGGCGCGGCCGTCGCCGCCGCGCTCGAAATAGGGACGCGCAAGGACATGAAGGGCAAGACCATCGTCGCGATCATTCCGTCCTTTGCCGAGCGTTACCTATCGACCGCGTTGTTCGACGGGCTCTGAGCGCTACTCGACGGTTTCGCCCTCGTAGACGCCCCATAGGCGATCGCGCGAGACGAAGCCGTCATAGCCGCGCGTCGACACCTCGCACCATTCGCCCTCGCACGAAACGAGCCGCGCGACGAGACCTGGCGCGGCGAAGGCGACGACGTCCGCGTCGGCCTTGGGCGCGTCGAGGATGGCGGTGTTGACCCGGCCTTGAACCGTCACGTTTCGCCGCCCGTCGAGCAGCGTCGCCTTCACCCAGCCGGTCCCGCCCTCCGCGTCGCGAATCCGCCGCCACGTGTCGTATTCGGCAATGATCTCGACGGGGACGCCGGGCTTCACATACGTCCACAGCACGTCCTGATCGAGCGACGGGCCGCGGCGAACGTTGACGCGCACGGCCTTCACGCTGACCCAGCGCGGCACGGGCATCCCGGTCGCGACGATCGGCGGGGGGATGGTCCGCACAATCTGCAGCGCAGCCTGCACCACCGGCTTCGATCGCGACGACGGTGAGGTGTCACCATCGTCGGGTGCCGCAACGGCAACCGGAGTTAAGACCAAGCACAGGCAAAGAGCGATGACTTTAAGCAAAGCGACCCTCGTTCGGGGGCCTCGGCGCGGGCGGCCCCGGTTGGTTGTCGGCGACGGGAATTGATCAGCAATATCAGCGGGTACGCGCTTAATTTTGGGTTATCACGCGAAGAAAAAGAGATAGATCGTTAGACCCTAGGAACGTGCGCCCTCCCTCTGCTAGAGAAGGGGCGAACCCCGTTTTCATCGATCGAAATGCCAGCCAAGAAACCCCTCGTCATCGTCACCCGCAAGCTGCCCGACGCTATCGAAACGCGGATGCGCGAGCTTTTCGACACGCGTCTAAATGTCGACGATACGCCGATGACGCGGGACCAACTCGTCCAAGCGATACAGACGGCCGACGTGCTTGTGCCGACGGTGACGGATCGCCTCGACAGCCGCGTGCTCACGCGCGCGGGCGACCGGCTCAAGCTGATCGCGAATTTCGGCGCGGGCGTCGACAACATCGATCTTGAGACGGCGCGCGCCCGTGCGATCACGGTGACGAACACGCCGGGCGTCCTGACCGACGACACGGCCGATATCACCATGGCGCTTATTCTCGCCGTTCCGCGCCGATTGGTCGAAGGCGCGGGCGTCTTGTCGAAGGGCGACTTCAAAGGCTGGTCGCCAACGTGGATGCTGGGCCACCGCATCACCGGCAAGCGTCTCGGCATCATCGGCATGGGACGCATCGGCCAAGCCGTCGCGCGCCGCGCCAAGGCATTCGGGCTGCAGATCCATTATCACAACCGCAAACCGGTCGCGAAACCGGTCGAGGAAGAACTCGAAGCGACGTATTGGGACAGCCTCGACCAAATGTTGGCGCGGATGGATATCGTCTCGGTGAACTGCCCGCACACGCCGGCGACGTACCATCTGCTGTCCGCGCGCCGGTTGAAGCTGTTGAAACCCAAGGCCTACATCGTCAACACCGCGCGCGGCGAGGTGATCGACGAAAACGCACTTGCCCGCATGCTCGAGGCGAAAGAGTTGGGCGGCGCGGGCCTCGACGTGTTCGAGCACGAGCCGGCGGTGAATCCGAAACTTATGAAACTCGAGAACGTGGTGCTTCTCCCCCATATGGGCTCCGCCACGATCGAGGGCCGCGTCGATATGGGCGAAAAGGTCATCATCAACATCAAGACCTTCGTCGATGGACACAAGCCGCCGGACCGCGTCCTCGCGGCGATGTTGTGAGCGCACGGCCGAAACTGCGGCTACAACCCAAGCATGGCGCCCGCATCAAAACGGGATCGCCTTGGGTCTATTCGAACGAAGTCGTCATGGACCGCGCATCGAAAGCGCTCGCGCCCGGCACCCTCGTCGACGTCGTGGACGATCGCTCGGGCCCTCTCGGCGTCGCCTACTTCAACCCGCACAGCCTGATCGCCGCACGCATCCTTTCAGTCGACGCGTCGACGTCGGTCGACGTCGCCTACTTTCGCGAACGTTTCGATCGCGCCCGCAAACTACGCGAACGCCTCTTCGCCAAGCCGTTCTATCGCCTTGTTCACGCCGAGGCGGACGCCTGCCCCGGCCTCGTGATCGATCGCCACGACGACGTATTCGTCGCGCAATCGGGCACGGCGGGCATGGACGCGCTGTCGCCGTTGTGGCTTGAGGCGCTGCAAGCCGAATTCGCGCCGCGCGCCGTCGTCGTGAAAAGCGACGCGCCCGCCCGCGCCCACGAAGGTCTAAAGGACGATGTCCGCATCGTGCACGGCGATCTCTCGCGCGGCGCATTCGTCGAAGAAGCGGGCATCCGCCACAGAATCGAGCCGACGACAGGACAGAAGACAGGCTGGTTCTACGACCAGCGCGACAACCGCGCCTTTCTCGTCAGCCTCGCGAACGGCGCAACTCTGCTCGACGCGTTCTCCTATATCGGGGCGCTGGCGCTCGGCGCCGTTCACGCCGGCGCAAGATCGGCGACGCTGCTCGACTCATCCCAAAGCGCACTCGATGCCGCAGCAGACACGGCGCGCGTACACGATATTGCCGACAGATGCACGTTCCGGCGCTGCGACGTTCTCGAAACGCTCGAGGAACTGGGCGCGAAAAGCGAACGCTTCGACATCGTCTCCTGCGACCCGCCGCCTTTCGTGCGATCGAGAAAGGATCTGGAATCCGGCGCCCGCGGCTACCGAAAACTCGCGCGGCTCGCCGCCCCGCTGGTTGCACCGGGC
>QKCS01000330.1 GCA_003246795.1 Alphaproteobacteria bacterium | reverse complement strand
GCTACGTCGTTGACTTGATCTTGCCGCCGGCCACTTCCGCCAGGCGCGTCGCCAGGCGCGCGGCGATTGCATAGATCGTGAGCGAGGGGTTGGTGCCGAGGCTGGTGGGGAAGAGAGAACCGTCGAAGACCCACAGGTTCGCGAGCTGATGATGCTTGCCAGTGCTATCGACGACCGAATTTTTCGGATCCGCGCCCATGCCGCAGCCGCCCATGACGTGCGCCGAAAACAATTGGGTGCGCAACGCCTTGAGCGAAAGATTCGCGATCGCCTTTTTCGTTTCCGCCAACGTCGCGTAGCCGTCCGGTCGCGCGTCCATATGCACCGGCACGACGCGGCTCGCGCCGGCGGCAAATTGAATCTCCGCCATGGACGAATACGCGTGGCGGACACCGTCCCACAAATAGTTGGTCAGCGGATAGTCCAGCACCGGACTGCCGTCGCTCAAGAGCGATACCGTGCCGCCCGGGCTGTCCTCGTGGAAGCCGTCGCGCATTAGCGCGATCAACGCGTTCATGTGCGGCAGTTGCGCCATGACGTCGGCGTGTTCCTTGCCGAACCAAAGTGCGCTCACCGCGGTGAGGATCGGATGCAGCGGCGGGACTTCCAATTTGTAGCCGAGTCGCCCGGTAACACCGTCGCGAAATAAAAACTGGTTCGAGTACGCGGACTGCGGCGCGCCGTAAAACGGCTCGATCTTTTCCGGCATGATGGCGGTGCTCACGTTCGTCACGTGCAGGAACGTGCGCTTGCCGATGCGATCGTAAGGGTCGGGGGCTTCGGAGCGCAGCAGCAAGCCCGGCGTGTTGATCGCGCCGCCGGCCGCCACGACGTGAGGCGCTTCGATGCGAATCTTCTTTCCGGTCGCATCGACCGAGTTTTGCTTCAGTGCAATGGCGTTCACCGCGACGACGCGATCGCCCTTGATCTCGAGAGTCTGCGCCCGTGCTTGCGGCACCAACGTCGCGCCGTTCGCGAGCGCGGCCGGAATCGTCGTGACGAGCATCGACTGCTTGGCGTCGACCGGACAGCCCATGCTGCAGTAACCGAGATTGCGGCAGGCCTTGACGTTGCGCGGTATCGCCTCGACAACCCAGCCGAGTTTCTTCGCGCCGCGATGCAGCACGTCGTTGTTCGGGTTGCGTATCGGCCACGGCTCGATGTTCAGGCGCTTCTCCATGTTCGTGAACCACGGCGCCATGTCCGCATCGTTGTAGCCTTTCGCGCCAAACGTGTTGGTCCAGTACGCGAACGTCTCCGTCGGCGTGCGAAAGCAGCTTGTCCAATTGATCGTCGTCGAACCGCCGACGGCACGGCCCTGGAGAATGGAGATGCTCTTATCCTTCGTCTTGCGCGCGCCGACTTCGTAGTAAAGATTCGGATACGCGTCGGCTTCTTGCATACGGAAGTCCGCGGCCTGGTAGTAGCCGCCTTCTTCGAGCATGACGACCTTGAGCCCGGCGGCGGAAAGTATTTCGGCGGCGGTGCCGCCGCCCGCGCCGGTGCCGATGATGACGACGTCCGCGCGGAGCGTCAGATCCTTATCGAGCTTGGCGCCGTGTATCACGTTGTCCGTGCTTGCCATGGCCGTGTCCTTACGCGATCGCCGGCGGGCCGTCGTAGCCGATGCGCACCCACGATTTCGGGTTGCCGTACCAGCTGCCGACGATCAAATTGTTCAACCCGATGTAACCGGTGCGCAGCGTGTCGAAGCGGCTGTCGCGCCAGCTCGCCAGGAAGTCGCGAATGTCCTGGTCGGTCGCTTTGTCCCAGGATGTCCAAATGCCCGCGATGAGCGAGCGCGTTATCGTCTTCGTCAGGACACCGAACAAGTCGCGAACCTCACCGCGCACGCTGAGCGCTTGATGTCCGATGGTGACATCGATGCCGCGAAGGATGTCGCCGACGGCTGCGTTGAATTGCCCGGGCTCTTTCGGCAGCGCCCCGTCGAGCATGATCGGCACGACGCGCACCAGCATGGCGGCATCGGCGGCGGTCAGGTAGGCGAATGTGGATTCTTTTGCGCCGTTCGAATCCGCCGCACGTGCGGGCGGCAGCCAGCGGCCGAGCAAGAGCAGGGCGGTGCCGGCCATCCCTGCTTTGAGAAACATTCGACGCCCGCAGCCGAAGTCGCTGGGCGGTGGTGGTGTGTTCGGCGCGTTCATCCTTCTGCCTTCGATTGCGCTCCGTGTCGGTCCGGGTATTTTGCGCCGAGCGCGTTCATACTGATAGCCTAACCCGACTTTTGTTACAGACGCGCTGCGTCGACCGATGTGCGGAACCTGTACGGCGGTCTCACAATTCCTGACTGAATCGAGCGAAAGTCCATGACGTTACCGTTACACCACATTCGCGTACTGGACCTCTCCCGCGTTCTTGCCGGCCCGCATTGCACGATGGTGCTGGGGGATTTAGGGGCGGAAGTCATCAAGGTCGAGCGGCCGAAGACGGGCGACGACACGCGCCAATGGGGTCCGCCGTTCACGGGAGGCGAGAGCACGTATTTCCTCGCGTGCAACCGAAATAAGAAGAGCATCACACTCAATTTGAAATCCAAACGCGGGCAGGAGATCGCGGTTGCGCTTGCTACGAGGAGCGACGTGCTGGTCGAGAATCTGTTGCCCGGCACGCTGGATGAAATGGGTTTGGGCTACGAAGCGCTAAGGAAGATCAATCCGCGCCTCGTCTATTGCAGTATCTCCGGCTTCGGCCAGGACGGCCCGTATCGCGACCGACCCGGCTATGACCTGCTGGTGCAGGCGATGGGCGGCGTGATGAGCATCACCGGCGAGCCGGACGGCGAGCCGATGAAAGTCGGCGTCGCCATTTCCGATATCACCTCCGGCCTCTATGCCGCGACCGCGATCCTCGCCGCACTCAATGCACGTGAGCGAACGGGCGTTGGCGATCGCATCGACATCGCGCTGCTGGATTCAACGGTTTCGTGGCTCGCGAACGTCGCATCCGCCTATCTCGTCACCGGCAACAACCCGAAACGCTACGGCAACGCGCACGCAAGCATCGTGCCGTACGAGGCATTTCACGCGTCGGACGGCTACTTCGTCGTCGCCGTCGGCAACGACGATCAATGGGTTCGCTTTTGCCGGGCTGTCGAGCGACCCGATCTCGCGGCGGACGAACGCTTCAAATCGAATCCGCTGCGGGTCAAACATCGCGACGAATTGATTTCAATGCTGAGGGAATATTTCCTGACGAAATCGATGGCGCATTGGCTCGACCGGTTGGAAAGAGGCGAAGTCCCCGCCGCACCGGTGAACACGTTCGATCACCTGTTTGCCGACCCGCAAGTGCTCGCACGCCAAATGGCGCTCGACGTGCTGCATCCGACGATTGGAAACCTGAAAATGGTCGGATCGCCGTTGAAGATGGCGTCGTTGAAGGAACGACCATTTGTTGCGCCGCCGTTGTTGGGGGAACACACGGAGGAAGTTTTGTCGCAGCTCGGGTTGCGGCATGAGGAGGTTGAGCGATTGAGAGTCGAAGGGGTTATCTAAGCGTGCCTTTCCCGCACACGGATACGAAGGCAGAGCAAAGGAACTATGTCTGGTACCAAGTATTAAAAGTAGAAACCTGATACAAGGTGCTATGCACTCCAATCATGGTTAGCGCGCTGACCTAACAGGAGGGGGAAGGTATGGAGCATCTAGAGGCGATCGTCATCGGAGGCGGGCAGGCTGGACTCGCGGTGAGTCGCAGGTTTGTCGAGATGGACGTCAATCACGTCGTGCTGGAGCGAGGACGCATCGGGGAAACGTGGCGGCGGCGATGGGATAGCTTCTGCCTGGTGACGCCCAACTGGAGCGTCCAGCTCCCCGGGTATCCATACGACGGCGACGATCCGGACGGGTTCATGCTGCGCGATGAGATCGCCGAGTATCTGGAGCGATACGCCGCGGCGGCGAAGCTGCCGGTCCGAGAAGGCGTCAACGTCATTTCGCTGGACGCCGCAAGTGGCGACGGTTTTCAGGTCCGCACCGATTTGGAAGTCCTGCACACCAAGAATGTCGTGCTCGCAAACGGTGCCTATCAACGTGCTTTTCGGCCGGCCGGTGCCACCGCGCTGCCCGAGGATCTCCTGCAGATCGACATCGGTGGTTTTCGAAACCCCGATGCGTTGCCAGCAGGGCGCGTTCTCATCGTGGGTAGCGGGCAGTCGGGCTGCCAGATAGCCGAGGAGCTATACGAAGCGGGTCGAGACGTCGTGGTCGCTTGCGGTAAAGCGCCCTGGGCGCCGCGGCGCGTCGGCGCGTACGATTTGGTCTGGTGGTTGGTGGAAAGCGGGTTCCTCGATGCGAGTGTCGACTCTTTGCCCGCGCCCGCTGCAAGGGTGGCCGCGAACGTACTCGCCACTGGGCACCACGGTGGTCATGACCTCAATCTTCGCACGCTACAGAAACTTGGCGTCACGCTGACCGGACGCTTGATCGGCGCTTCGGGGCGTCGGGCGCGCTTCGCACCCGATCTTGC